>SLQI01000336.1 GCA_007131535.1 Balneolales bacterium
ACGTTTCCGTCCCCTCGCGAGATCTTGAACTCGCCGATATCCGACCTCCTATGGAGTACGGCCAGGAGCGAATGCCCGAACAGGCTGAGCACATCATAGTGCGTAACGCTACGATATGGACAATGAGTGATGAGGGAATCCTGGAAAACGCCGACTTGCTTATCAGCAACGGTCAAGTGGCCGAAACCGGACAAGATATTGACGCACCTGCGGGAGCGGTTGAAATTGACGGGACCGGCAAACACGTTACACCCGGTCTGATCGACGCGCACCTGCACTCCGGAATCGACGGTGTCAACGAGGTCGGCAACAACATTGTACCTGAAGTTCAAATGGGTGATGTCCTCAACATCAACAACATCTGGATGTACCGTCAGCTTGCAGGGGGGCTAACCACCGCTCACGTGATGCATGGTTCTGCCAATCCGATCGGCGGACGTAACCAGCATATCAAAATGCGATGGGGCGCTCTTCCTGAAGGTCTTAAGTTTGAAGATGCTCCTTCAACTGTGAAATTCGCTTTGGGAGAAAACGTATTTCGTCGGGACAACTATCCGGATACCCGGATGGGTGTTGAGCAGATCATCAAAGACCGCTTTCAGCAAGCCCGGGATTACGAAGCCCGATGGCAGGAGTGGGAAAAAACCGGACAGGGACTACCACCCCGCCGGGATCTGCGAATGGATGCCTTACTGGATATCATGGACGGCGAAACGTTGATCCAATCACACAGTTACCGGGCAGATGAAATACTGATGCTGACCCGCCTTGCCGAACGATTCGACATGAACATCAAGGCCTTCCATCACGGAGTTGAAGCCTATAAAGTTGCTCCGGAACTCGCTGAGCACGGAGCCGGCGCAGTGGTATGGTCGGATTGGTCTTCATTCAAGATCGAAGCCTATGATGCAACCGTTTACAATGCCCGCCTGCTGCACGAAGCCGGTGTTAAAACTTCACTCCATTCGGATAACAGCCAGATTGCTGCACGGATGAACTGGGAAGCGGCTAAAATGGCACGAGCCGGTGTTGATAGGGAAGATGCATTGGCTATGGTTACGATCAATACAGCCGAACTGCTTGGAATTGATGACCGTGTAGGTTCACTGGAACCTGGTAAAGACGGGGATTTCGTACTCTGGAGTACCGATCCGCTTTCTACAACAACACGGGCCGAACAGACCTGGATCGAAGGGCGAAAGTTCTTCGATGTTGACAAGCACGGCGACCTGAAGCAGGAAGTTGAAAATGAGCGTTCTCAACTGATCAACCTGATTCTGGAGGAAAGATGATGAACATTCAAATTAATCAAAATCGGTCCGAACAAATTTTGAAACCAGAAAGAACCTCCTATATGGATTCTGAAACATATTCACATTACACAAGGAATTCGGTTTCCGGGTTGTTGGCAGGTGCGATTGCGATGTTCATCGTACTCCTCGGCATTAATCCGGCCGTTTCACAAACACCGGCTCCTCCACAGGATGAGCCGATTGCACTCACCGGAGCAACCATTCACACCGTGAGTGACGGTGTAATCGAAAACGGAACCATCCTTTTTGAAGACGGGGTGATTTCCGAAGTCGGCACCGACGTCAGTCTGCCGGATGGTACCCGCAAAGTAGACTACTCCGGTTATCATATTTATCCCGGCCTCATCGACAGCTACACAAACCTTGGCATCTATGAAATTGGCGCAGTTGGTGTTACGGTAGATATACAGGAACACGGCCGCATCAACCCCAATGCCCGGGCACAAGTAGCTTTCAACCCGGAGAGCCGGCATATTGGCGTTGCGCGATCGAACGGCGTGCTCGCAGCTGTTACCACTCCCGGCGGCGGCCTGATTTCCGGTCAGCCTGCCGCAATGATGATGGAGGGCTGGTCCTGGGAAGAAATGAATATCAAACCCAGTACCGGAGTTCTCATCAACTGGCCTTCACCAGGTGACGAAGACGAGTACGAGGAGGAGTTAAAAGAGCTTCGGGACGCACTTGAAGAAGCACGGGTATACCATCGGGCACAGAAAGCCATGGAAGCCGGTGAGGCAGACCGACATGACAAAAATGCCCGCTGGGAAGGCATGAAGCCGGTTCTTGATGGAGAGCTTCCCGTAATCGTTAATGCCAATGAATTGCGTCAGATTCAAGATGCGATTACATGGGCTGAGGCGGAAGAGCTGGATTTGATCATCCTGGGCGGACGGGATGCCCATTATGTTGCCAATCATCTGGTGCGAAAAGAAATTCCGGTTCTTGTAACCTCCGTGCTTTCTTCACCTAACCGCGCCTGGGAATCCTATGATGGTCGGTATTCTCTGCCTGCAAAGCTATATGAAGCGGGTGTTGATTATGCTATCGCAGGTGAGTTCAGCGCAGCCTATACCAATCGCCTGCCCTACCATGCCGGCGCCGCCATTGCCTATGGGCTGCCGGAAGACGAAGCAATCCGAGCCGTCACTCAATACCCTGCTGATATCCTTGGGTTCGGGGATCGAGTCGGAACCCTGGAAAGTGGCAAAGATGCCACTTTGCTCGTGACCGACGGTAACCCGCTTGAATATGAAACTCAAATCGAGCAGGCTTTCATTTACGGTCGCGAGATTGATATGAAAGGCGCCCACGAGCAGTTTTACGAGAAGTACCGGGAAAAAGTCCGCCATTGGGAAATGCAGTCGGATTAAAACACCGGATCAAATGACATGTAAAAGCCACCGCAGTATAAACTTCGGTGGCTTTTTTTGATTAAAAAAACACAAGTGTTCGATTAATATTTGCTTACACTACGGTCCGACTAAAAGTTTGCAATTATCCTATTATGCTCTATGCCACAACTTATTAAGGGATGTGCAATTTTTATAGGGTAGCTATGAATATCCATTTCCGTCGGCTTCAGCCGACGGTTGTACGGCTCCCACAAAGTTATGGGGCTTTAGCCCCGAAATAGTAGTTTGGCATATATTGAAAATTCTTCCATGTAAGGATATCGGATTTTTAAAGCGGGTTGGCTGTAATTGTGGAGCAGGAGCGGAAAGGTGCGGGGCTAAAGCCCCGCGTTATTATGAGGGGGGAGACGCTTAACCGTTGACTGAAGTCAACGGAAATGGATGGGTGCCAAGCTGATAACTGACAGCTTACTCCACAAGTGACCAGTAACCAGCAACAGACATAGTATTTACCCAAAGCCATCGTCCGGTCGATAAAAAATTAGAGTAAACTCAGGTTAACTTATTGTAACACAACAATTCGGTTAAATTTTGTATAAACCTACTCCACGTACTTGATGCCACGATAAATTTGGCCTGAAGATTATTAAATTGGAATAGTTGCTCCGGCCTCACAAAACAACACGATAATTCCGCGATTTTTGCAGCTTGCTTATTAATTTCGGACAACTTTGATCAAAATACTTTTGAGCGTGAATCTGGTATGGTAAAGAAGCCTACTTTTGTGCTTCTGCGGGCCAATCCGTACGGGATGAAAAGATGCGTTTCCTCCCACTCAACGCTTTTTAATTTATGCGCTATTCCGTATTGTTCTGAACCGACTCTCTCAAAGCAGTATTAATATTTTCAGGCACATTTCGAATCTCAGGACTCTATCTACATAATGGGAACATCACTTAATAAATACAGCAGCCGGCTTACTCAAGATAACTCTCAGGCCGGCTCGCAGGCTATGCTGCATGCCACAGGACTCACCCGAAATGATTTTGACAAACCCCAGATCGGTATCGCCAGCATGGGTTGGGAGGGAAACCCCTGTAACATGCATTTGAACGATCTCGCAAAAAAAGTTAAGGAAGGCATTCAGGAATCGGAGCTTATCGGTTTCATCTTTCACACCATCGGGGTTAGCGACGGCATCTCGATGGGAACTGAAGGGATGAAATACTCCCTGCAATCCCGTGAAATTATTGCCGATTCTATCGAAACGGTTGTTGGCGCACAATTTTATGACGGGGTCATCACCCTGCCGGGATGCGACAAAAATATGCCGGGCAGCGTAATGGCCATGACCCGCCTGAACCGGCCGGCAATTATGGTTTACGGAGGCACCATCCGCCCCGGAAAACTCGGGGATCAGAAACTGGATATCGTGTCGGCTTTTGAGTCGTACGGGCAGTACATCAAAGAGCAGATTGATGAAGGTAAATACGCCGAAGTGCTGATGCACGCCTGCCCCGGCGCGGGCGCCTGCGGAGGAATGTATACGGCGAACACCATGTCATCAGCGATTGAAACACTGGGGCTAAGTCTGCCCTACAGTTCTTCCACTCCGGCCACAAGTGATCTTAAAATTGAGGAGTGCCTCAATGCCGGAAAAGCTATACTCAAGCTTCTTGAAGAGGACATCAAACCGAAAGATATTCTGACCCGCCAGGCGTTTGAGAATGCCATTGCCGTTGTTACGGCCCTCGGTGGCTCCACGAACGCGGTCCTTCACTTACTGGCTATGGCTCATACTGCCGGCGTTCCTCTAACCATCGACGATTTTCAGGAAGTTTCTCAACGAACTCCGTTTCTGGCGGACCTGAAACCGAGTGGCAAGTATGTGATGGAAAACCTCAATGATGTCGGTGGAGTTCCCGGGGTTCAGAAACTGCTTCTGAAGCATGGCTATATTAAAGGGGACAGCCTTACGGTAACCGGACAAACCCTGGCTGAGAACCTTGATGAGCTTCCGGATCTGGAAGAGAACCAGAAAATCGTGGCCCCGGTTGATCAACCCATAAAAAAAACCGGGCACCTCAATGTGTTATACGGCAATCTGGCACCGGAAGGCTCGGTGGCTAAAATCACCGGGAAAGAGGGCACCTGGTTCAAAGGCAGAGCCCGGGTTTTTGACTCTGAAGAGGATTGCATCTCCGGAGTTCAGGAGGGCAGAGTGGGTAAAGGCGACGTAGTAATCATCCGGTACGAAGGTCCGAAAGGCGGACCGGGAATGCGGGAGATGCTGAAAGTAACCGCGGCCATCATGGGAGCCGGCCTGGGGAATGATGTGGCGCTGATTACCGACGGGCGATTCTCCGGGGGTACGCACGGTTTTGTGGTAGGCCATGTGAGTCCGGAAGCTCAGGCAGGCGGCCCGATTGCAATCGTGGAGGAAGGCGATCAGATCACCATTGATGCCAATGAAAACACCATCACCCTGCATGTGAAAAAATCAGAGATCGAACGCCGGTTAAAATCATGGAAAGAGCCGGCTCCGAGGTACAAATACGGGACACTGTATAAATACTATAAGCTGGTTAGCTCCGCTTCTGTGGGTTGTGTAACGGATTTGTAGGTTATGCGGTGATATGAAATTGTAAATCATGCTATTACTCAACCGGTTAAAATTCAGTAAGAACGAGCGGGGTTATTCTGATATCGCCTTTCGTTTTATGCGGAAGCTGGTCATTCCGTATCAGAGCTATTACTGTGCACCACAGCTCGTTAACCGGGAGAATATGCCGCTGATCGGTCCCTGTTTCATTTACGCAAACCACGCCAACAATTTCGATCCGTTCCTGATCAACCATGAGATGACGCATGAACCCACTGCGGGGGTTATGACGCGCTATCAGTTTTACAAACCCCTGCCCCGGCTTTTCATGGACAGCATCGGCGTTGTGCCCACCAACAAATATGTGCCGGATCCCGGAATTATCCGCAAAGTGATGCGTATGGCAGAGCAAAACCGGATGATCCTGATCTTTCCCGAAGGTGGCCGCCGGTGGGACGGTCGCCCGAAACCTCTGATTGAGTCCACGCTCAAGCTATTCTGGCGAATGCGGTTGCCCGTTCACCCGGTTCAGATCCACGGAGCCTACCTTAACTGGCCGCGCTGGGCCGATTACGGACGTAAAAGCCGAATTGAATTGCATTGGCAAGCACCGCTTCGCCCTGGGGATTTTGATGATTACACTTCATTTGCCGATTGCTGCAAGGAACAAATCGCATTTGACGAGTACGACCCTCCGGTAACCACACTGCCGTTTGAGGCCCGCAAACCGGCGCAGGGCATTCACCGGCTGCTGTACCGGTGTCCTTACAGCGGTGAGGCCGGCTCCGTATTTTCACCGGATGGAGACAAAGTGTGCAGCCACAGCTCCGGCAAATTTACGTTCAGGATGTCCAAAGACTCCCGCCTGATTGATCACCACGGCAAGCCTCATTCTTTAATCGATTTTTATGACCGAATCAAACAGCTGCCGATTCCGGCGGACAAAAACTCCATCGTCATCCCCAAAATTCCCTGCCGGGTTTATCTGCACAACGAGTACCATTTACTAACCCGGCTCGGTAACGGTTATATTGAACTGATAACCAACCAGATCGTATTGTGGCACGGCGCCGAACGCATCAACCTTCCGCTCGAAGAAATTCACTACAATTCCATCGAAAAAAATGATAAACTGATGCTGACGACATCAGAAGCTTCTTATATGGTGGATCTGGGTGATGAAAGCGCACTTAAATGGCAGCATTACATCCGCCGGCTTCAAAACGGAGAAACTACGGTTAAATCACTTTAGATGGAATCATGGCATCTTGATATCGCCGCCGGTGATTTCTTTATCGATTTCGCCTGGCTGGGTTTTTTGCTGGTGCTGGCAACCCTGTTACGCAGCCGGCTGTCCCTATTTCAGCGCAACCTGATCCCGGCCAACCTCATAGCCGGTGCCATCGGGTTATTAATCGGTATGAACGGATTGGGTTTGATTAATCTGACTACCGACCGGCTCGGAGTCTATGTGTATCATTTACTGGCACTGCTTTTCATCGGGCTGGCACTGCGCTCACCACAGAAAAAACTGGGGATCAGCTCCGTGAAGTTCGGCTTGTCGTTTATTATTACTTACCTGATCCAGGGAATCGTCGGGCTGCTGATCGCCTTCATCCTCATTTATCTGCTGATGCCGGACCTGTTTGCCGGAATCGGGCTGCTTCCGCCTCTCGCTTTCGGGATGAATCCGGGTATAGCCTATACGTTTGGCCAAAACTGGGAAGCCTTTGGATTCGAACACGGTGGGGTTGTCGGGCTTACATTTGCGGCCGTCGGCTTTCTCACTGCGTATACGGTGGGAGTCTGGCTGGTAAAACGGGGCATCAAGCGAGGAGAAGCAACCTATATAGATACGAATTACGAACTTTCGAAGGAGCTGAAAACCGGCATCAAGGATGAGGATGCTTCCAATTCGGCCGGCAGGCTGACCACTTCACCCGAAACCATTGAGTCGTTCAGCCTGCATCTCGGGCTGGTTGGAGTGATTTACATCATAACCTACGGCTCCATGAAACTGGTAGAATACGGCCTGATCTATATCGGAGCCGAACACGAAGTTCAGACACTTTGGTCATTCCATTTTATTTCGGCAGCCATCCTTGCCCTGCTTATCCGAAAAATCCTTGATGCCACCGGCACTTCGTTTGTAGTTGACGACATCACCATGACCCGCATTTCCAATCTGTTTATGGATTTTATGATTGTCGCTTCGGTAGCTGCCATCAGTTTTACGGTGGTTATGGCATACTGGCTGCCCCTGTTATCAATATCCGTACTGGTTGCGCTTTCTACCTGGGGGATCATCACTTACCTCACTCATGATGCCTTCAAATACTACCGGCTTGAGCGTTTCGCCGCTATCTTCGGAAACATGACCGGCACTTTGCAATCCGGCCTTTTGCTGCTGCGTATTCTTGATTCCGGCATGAAATCCCCGGCAAGCTATAATCTGGTTTACGGCTCCGGCTTTGCATTGATCCTCGGGTTTCCCATTCTGATCATCATCAATGCCCCGGTGCATTATTTTGAAGAGCCAAATCAGGGATTTATGGTCATTATGATGGCCATGATCATTTACCTGCTCATGCTGATGACCGGTTGGAAGTATCTGCAGAACAAGGGGTCCGGTTAATCCCGGATAACAGAGCCAAGTCATAGGGCTTTATCTAAGCCTCGCCTCCAATTTCAGTAACAGATAGTTATTTCGCGGATCTGCACGGATTAAAACGGATTTTCATGGGCTATGTGTAAATAACACTAAGTCCGGAACGTAGTGGGGGACGACCTAACATAGCCCTGCCACAGGCACAGGCGACCGTTGCGGAGCATAAGGTCGGGGGTTCGAGGATCACCCACATCCCAACTTCCCGAGGCAAAACCGATGATCCTGCCATAAGTGGCCGCCGAGGGATATACGGAAAAGTGCCTGCCATCTACGACGCGAGCACGCATGGTGATAGTGGGCCGGACGCCTCGGCCGGCTTTTAGGTTTTTATGCAGGTTTATGTCACCTTTTAAACAGTGCCACAAAGGTGGGATTAGGAGCGTCGCGCGGAGATAAATCCGGTTATAAAAGCAGAGTAAATATTAATCGAACCAAGTGTTGAATATGAAAATCAAGAGTTTTAATCTTAGACAGTGTCTTTAACAGACACATATCAACGGGTAACAACGGTCACCGGCCGGTATAGAGGCATAGGGAGTCACAGATAACTTAATACTGCTGCATTCAGTTTCCTGCCGATTAGCGGGTATGCCGGCCTAAACAAAACTCAGTATTGATTAATGGCTGATCAGATGCAGCGCCAGCGGTTCGAGCACAAGTATCAGATTGACGAACCGACGGCTTTACGAATACGGGATTTTGTAAGCGGATATTTGTCTCCGGATAAATTTGGTGCTACACAACCTGATTTGTCTTACCGTGTGCATAGTGTTTATCTTGACTCACCTGATTTCAGAACTTATCAGAATACGGTGAATGGTGATCGCAACCGTTACAAACTTCGTTTCAGGTTTTACGAAAACGGGGATGACAAACCGTTTTACGCCGAAGTCAAACGCCGCTTTGATAAGGTGATCGCAAAAAAACGAGCCGGACTCTATCGCGAAGCATTGCCTTTAATCCTGAACGGCCATATTCCCGAACCCGATTATTTTACCGAACCCGAACCTTTTTACTATGAGTCAGCCGAATATTTTTGCAAGTATGTTAATCACCTGCAAGCAAGACCGGTAACCCACGTTTGCTACGACCGGGAAGCCTGGATGGCCGACGACGGGAACAACAAAATCCGGGTAACCATTGACCGCAATGTGTACAGTGAATACTATAACCGATTAGATTTGACTACCGAAATGCGAAATCCGGTTTCAGTATTCGGTAATAACATTATCCTCGAACTGAAATTTACTGACCGTTTCCCCAATTGGTTTCGCGACCTGGTCCAGCATTTCGGGCTTCGCCAGGGGCCGGCGGCCAAATATGTGGACGGTGTCTACAATATGGGAGAAACCGGAGTGCTAACACACTATATCTGAACAAAAAATGAGCCGCCTGCAAATAGCGAATTATTCCGTAAATCTTTACCGATTCAGTAATTAGTGTCTGTAAGTAAAAGCCAATATCTTCGTTCCGCTCGTCCCAAAAATGTTCATGTACGGGCTGTACACTGCGCTTTTTGGGAGCTTCGCGCGGCTTGATCCTGGCGCTTTCTTACGACACTACTTTTTTTCTTACAGGAACTAATTAACCAAAATGGATAACTGGATTTATCTCGGAGATACCGCTCCGATAGTAATCGATACCCCGACATTATTAATCGGACTTTTACTCGCTTTTATGTGTGGCCAGGTATTGGCCTGGATTTATATGTACACCCATAGCGGGCTCTCATATTCCCGTACCTTTGTCAGCTCGCTGATTCTCGTCCCCATCACGGTTTCCCTTGTGATGATGGTACTCGACAACAACCTCGTTACGGCCTTCAGCCTGATGGCCGTCTTCGCTATCGTCCGGTTCCGCAACATCGTCCGGGATACCTTGGATACCGTTTATATCCTCAGCCTCATCGTAATCGGCATGGCCTGCGGCACACAGAGATACAGCATCGCGATAGTCGGTACACTGATGGCATCACTGGTTCTGCTCTATATCTGGTACACGAACTTTGGAAGCCGCCAGCGCTTTGACTACATCGTCAATATTGAGTGGGCACGACCGATCAATGAACTGTCATTGCTAAATCAACTCTTGGGCCGGCATGCACTGAAAACCGTGATGGCCTCGCAACGATCTTCAGATATGGAAGAAAACGCCCACCTTTCCTATCGCTTGTTACTGCGAGATCCATCCCGTGTGGATGAACTGATCAGCGAACTAAAAGAACATGATGGTGTGAACCGTGTAACTACGATGAAAGCTGAGGAGGAATCTGAAATATGAAAGAGGATACCACTCAGAAAATACCCGTACCCGCTGCACGCAAATGGGCTGAAATCCGTCAGCGTTTTCTGCCGTTAGTTGTTTTCTTACTTACAGGAATAGCCGTATGGCAATTATGGAGTGAGCGGATCAACCAGGTAGTAATGACCGGGCAGGTACAGGGGGATCAAATTGAAATCACCGCATCTGAAGCCGGTTATTTGGCTAACCTCAGTGTGCAGGATTTTGAACGGGTTCAGGCCGGTCAAAAGATCGGTGAAGTGGTGACCACCGATCCCAAAGTGCTCGAATCGCAGTTAGCTGTCATCAATGCTGAAATTGACCTGATACGCCACAGTTTGGATCCGATTGCCGGACTTCAACGGAACCAGCTAAACCTGTACGACCTGCAGATGGACCTGATGGAGAATCAAATCACTCTGGCTTCCAACCGAATACAAAAATCCCAGCTGATACGGGACCTGGAACGATCTGAAGACCTCTACGAAATGGATGCCATAGCCGGTGAAGAAGTGGAGCAGATACGTACCGAACTTGAGCGAACCCGTTCAAATATTACCCGGGCTGAAGACCTGGTTGCATCTATGGAAAACCGGCTTTCCAGTTACAATATGCCAGATTACGGCACAGGCTCTCCCGAAACCAGGGATGCCATCAATTCGGCAATTCGCGTTCAGCAGGAACAGTTAGAGCTGATAAAAGCCGAATTAAGCCCTAAGCCCATTACAGCTCCTTTTGACGGCACGATCAGCCGGGTTCATCGCACAAACGGTGCTCACCTCCAAAACGACCAACCGGTAGCCACCCTCGTATCAGGCGATCCGGAGTATATTCTCGGTTTCATTCCGCACCCGTCGGATCGCATTCCGGAAGTAGGTCAGGAAGTTCAAATCATAAGCCAGGGGCGACGTGACAACCTCGGCACTGCGGTAATTGCTGATATCGGCAGCCAGTATGAGGAAATTGACGAGGTCATTCAATCCTCCCCTGCCCATACCGCTCCTTTGGGTCTTCCGGTAAAAGTGAACGTATCGTCTGATATGGATCTAACCCCCGGTGAACTCGTAGATATTTCTTTTTGATCACCCGGAATAAAGTTTTCCTTATGATCATCAAATCCCTTTCCGTTTCATTACTGTTTATTTTTTTACTGATCCCGGCTGAAAGTAACGCCCGGGTGGTAATTAACGAAGTGCTTGCCTCCAACGGCGCCGGTGTACCCGACGAAGACGGAGACACCGTACCATGGATTGAGCTGTATAACAGCGGTGACGAATCTGTAGATCTGTATGGTTTTGGCCTGTCCGATGATTACGACCGCCCTTATCGTTGGGTAGTGCCGGATATAACCATCGAGCCGGGTGAGTTTTTGCTGATTTTCGCCTCCGGAAAAGATCGGGATGACCCCGACGGGGAGCTGCATACCAACTTCCGGGTCAGCAGAGCCGGAGAGGAGGTACTGCTTACTACTCCCGATGGTGAGCGTATGGATGAAATGCCTCCCACCCCTATGGAAACCGATATCTCCTTCGGCCGCCAGCCGGACGGGGCCGAAGATTGGTATTTTTTTGATGATCCAACCCCGGGATCATCCAATACGACTGAGGGATTTCTCGAAATCCTTGAACCGCCGGAGTTTTCCAGAGACGGGGGTTTTTACACCTCCCCTTTCATGCTCGATATTTCTCATCCCGATCCGGATGTAACAATCTATTACACTATGGACGGCTCCGAACCTGATGAGAACTCACAAAAATGGGATGAGCCAATGGAAATCCGGGATCGATCGGATGAACCCAATAGCATTTCCACAATACCAACCACCAATATGGGTGATGATCGCCCCATAGGATGGGTTGAACCGGAAGTTAAAATCCGAAAAGCTACGGTGATCAGGGCAAAAGCGGTAAAGACCGGTCATGTTCCGAGTCATATTCAAACCCGGACTTTTTTTGTTCACCCGGACGGATATGAGCTACATCAGCTACCGGTCTTTTCTTTTGCTACTGACTCTCTGAACCTGTTTGACCACGACAAAGGAATATATGTTCCGGGCGCAGAAGGGGAGTCCGGTGACAACACAGACGGAAATTTTATGATGCGGGGGATCGAATGGGAGCGCCCTGCTTCGATGGAATTTTATGAGGATGATGGTGAACGAGTTCTAACAACCGATATGGGTATCCGGATACATGGCGGATACAGTCGTATAGCTGCACAAAAGTCACTAAGGCTTTATGCACGTAACGATTACGGAGACAGCCGTTTTGAATACCGCTTTTTTCCCGATGAACCCTATGAGGAGTTTAACCGCTTGTTACTCAGAAACTCCGGCAACGATTGGGGGAACACGTTATTCCGGGATGCTATGGGGCAGAGGGTTATCGAACACATGGATTTTGACACGCAGGCCTACCGGCCCTCAGTTGTTTATATCAACGGTGAATATTGGGGGATTCACAATATCCGGGAGCGATATGATAAACATTACCTGGAGCGGGTATATGATGTAGATCCTGAAAATATTGATTTGTTAACCGGTAATGAAGAGGTGAAAGAAGGCGATCCTCATCACTTGCGGGCTATGCGTTCGTATGCAGCTGATAACGACCTCAGTAAAACGGAACACTACGAGCACATGAAAACCCTGCTTGATATTGACCACTACCTGGATTACTACACCGCTCAGGTTTATTTGGGCAATACCGACTGGCCTCAAAATAATATCGACTTCTGGCGACTACGAACTGAGTATGACCCGGATCAACCCGCCGGGAAAGACGGGCGCTGGAGATGGCTGCTTTACGATATCGATTTTTCTTTTAATTACTATGCACCTCCGGATGTAGACATGCTGGAGTGGGTTACCGCCGAAGAGGATATGCGATTCGGTGAAAAATGGCCGAACAAATTATTCATCAACCTGTTGGAAAATGAGCAATTCAAGTCGGATTTTGTCACGCGCATTGCCGGACATTTGAACACAACATTTCAGCCCGAACGGATTCACAATATCATTGATAATTTTGAAGAAACCCTTGAAACGGAGATCAAAACCCATGTTGACCGCTGGAATCGCCCGACTTCTCATCACCATTGGAGGAACGGTTACGCCGGTATCGGAGAAATGCGTGAGTTCACTGATGAACGCCCCGATTATCTTCGCCAGCAAGTTTTGGAACATTTCGATATTGACCGCAAAGTAGAGCTGAACCTAAATATTTCCGATAATTCCGGAGGATACATACGGGTAGATTCTATTGATATCAAATCATCCACCCCGGGAGTTTCGTCACCGGCTTATCCGTGGCAGGGAATATATTTTGAAGACATCCCACTGGAGTTAAACGCCTATAGCTGGCCGGGTTATGAATTCAGCCATTGGATTATAGATGGTGAAACTATTGAGCAAAGTTCTGTAACGGTGTCAATGGAAGATGACACTCAAGTGGAAGCGGCCTTTGCCAAAGCCGATGATAACTCTGTCTACCCTGAGCCATTCACCATTTCCTCAGATACATACCGGTTTAGAGAATGGCCGGCTAATGCCGATCCCGGCACCTACCCCGATAATATGGCATTCGTCTACATGGATGAACCCGAACCCGATGCGAAAACACAAGTTGACGGATTTACCAACGGTGCCTATAATCTGGACTCCCGCACACGCATTATGGGTCTGGGTGACGGCGGTTTCGCCTTTATCAACACCAGCAACCTCGACGGGAACCCCGGATACCCCGGGCGGCGGCTTGGGGGCGCTATTTTGGCACTCGATACAAGAGGTGCAGACGAACTGTATACAATGTTTACGGCCGGTACAGTTTTACCTAATTCCAGAATCTATAACATACGGCTTCAGTACCGCCTTGGAAATGAAGGTCCGTTTAATGACGTCGAAGATGAGTCCGGTCACCCGGTTGAGTATCACCGGAATGAAATAGCCGGCCACACCCGGGAGTTCGGTCCGTTGGAATTGCCCGAATATTTGTTGAATCAACCCTATGTACAATTGCTGTGGAGATATTATTACACCGGTCATCGGATTACCGAGGATAGCGGTCAACGATCTAAAATGAACATCTCAGATATCCTGGTCAGTGTTGAAAAACCTACAGATTCAGATAATACTGATCCAGCTGCCACTGAAGAGCTGGTACTTAATCAGAATTACCCCAACCCGTTCAATAACGCAACTGAGATAACTTTTGAACTACCCGAGTCCGCTCATACCACCTTGCGGGTTTATGCCATAACTGGTGAGCAAGTAGCCACTTTGGTAGATGAGCAGCGTAATGCGGGAGTCCACCAAGTTAGCTTCGAAGCCAATAATCTCTCCAGCGGAGTTTTTATATATCGACTGGAAACTGAACATTACGCGGAGTCCCGAAAAATGCTGCTGGTCAGATGAACAGGGTAATTCAGTAGCATTTTGTTTATTACAGGCGCCCGACTTGAGTAATTATTTACATCAGCATGCCATCCTACCTAACCACTTATTCTATGTAGTCAGTATTGATTATGGATGATTGGTTTTAAGCATTACAAATCAGGTAGCCAATCCGGCCAAACTTGCTGTATGAATAGCAAAATCAACCTAAACACGGCCATACATCTTGCATTTGTTATGCTGCCAAATCATTTTTCATATAAATCAACCCGATTAAAAGCGGGGTTTAATGACTGATTCTATTCCCTGGCTAAGTCCTTTTCACAGATCAATACAATACCCGGAACATCAATAATTTAAACCCTTGTGCCCGCATCGACTCTTTGTGAGTTGTACTTGATTGATGTTGGCATATTTATTTTTGGGGAATGGTCTCAGTCATTATATGGCCTGACTTTTGCGGATGTTGCTTTTTGAGAGAAGTAAGGAGAGATACAACATCAATATTCAATGCAGATAGAATGGCAGACCAGATTCAGCGGCAGCGCTTTGAGAATAAGTATCATGTAGACGAGAACACGGCACTGAAAATCCGGGACTATGTGAGTGGGTACCTGGAGCCGGATAAATATGGAGCCACCCGACCCAATTTGTCATATCGGGTTCATAGCGTATACCTGGATTCCCCGGATTATAGAACCTACCAGAACACGATCAACGGGGATCGAAACCGATATAAACTGCGCTTTCGCTTTTATGAAAACGGCGATGATAAACCCTTTTATGCCGAGATCAAACGCAGGTATGACAAGGTGATCTATAAAAAACGAGCCGCTTTTCACCGATCTGCGGTCCGCCTGCTGTTAAACGGGCATTTTCCGGACCGGGCACACTTCGTCGATACCAACACCTTTTACCTGGAGTCTGCTGATCAGTTTTGCCGTTATGTTAATCATCTTCAGGCACGCCCGGTTACGCATGTCCGGTATGATCGCGAAGCCTGGATATCAAATGACGGCGATAATAAAATCAGGGTTACCCTGGACCGCAATGTGTTTAGCGAGTACTACACCAAAAAGTATTTGACCACCGATATGATCAACCCGATTTCAGTTTTCGGTAAAGTCGTAATTCTTGAATTAAAATTTACAGACCGGTTTCCGAATTGGTTTCAGGACCTGGTCCGCTACTTTGACTTGCGGCAGAATTCAGCCGCAAAGTATGTGGACGGGGTCTACAACATGGGAGATGCCGGTATACTATCCTATTACATGTAAAGATAATAGTAGAAATTTCATCAATGGATAACTGGATTTATCTGGGAGACTCTACCCCTTTAGCAATTGATACCCCTACGCTGCTATTGGGACTGTTTTTAGCCTTTCTTTGCGGGCAGGTTATTGCCTGGGTGTACATGTATACACACAGCGGCCTCTCCTATTCCCGCACTTTTGTCAGCTCTCTGATACTCGTGCCTATTACCGTTTCACTGGTGATGATGGTACTCGATAATAATCTCGTCACCGCCTTCAGTCTGATGGCGGTATTTGCCATTGTGCGTTTCCGAAATATCGTTCGCGACACCCTGGATACGGTCTATATACTCAGCCTGATTGTGATCGGCATGGCCTGCGGCACACAGCGATACAGTATTGCGATTATCGGCTGTGCTATGGCTTCACTGGTCTTAATTTACATCTGGTTCACCAATTTTGGAAGCCGCCAACGGTTTGATTATATCATCAACATCGAGTGGGACCGCCCTTTGAATGAGCTTTCCTTTCTGGATCAGCTATTCGGTCGCCATTCTCTGAAAACGGTTATGGCAAGCCAGCGCTCAACGGATATAGATGAGCCTACCCAGCTATCGTATCGCCTGCTGCTTCGGGATCCCGGCCGGGTTGATGAACTGATAAGTGAGTTAAAGGCTCAGGAAGGCGTAAATCGGGTAACTACGATAAAAGCTGAAGAAGAATCTGAAGTTTGATATGCGCAATACGGAAAAAATACCTGTCCCCGCATCCCGCAAATGGGCGGAGATACGCCAGCGGTTCCTTCCATTGATTATTTTTTTAGTTGTTGGGCTTACCGCCTGGCAACTATGGCATCAACGGGTCGACCGGGCAGTGATGACCGGCCAGGTACAAGGAGATCGCATTGAAATTACCGCTACCGAAGCCGGATATCTGACCGATCTCAATGTACAGGATTTTGAACAAGTTCGAACCGGTCAGAAAATCGGTTCCATCATCACCACAGATCCACAGATTCTTGAATCCCAACTTGCCGTCATAAATGCTGAAATCGATTTGATCCGCCACAGCATGAACCCTATCGCCGGGATTCAGCGCAATCAGCTGAATCTATATGATTTGCAGATGGATCTCATGGAAAACCAAATCGCGCTTTCATCAAACCGGATTCAAAAAAATCAGCTGAGGCGTGATCTCGAGCGTTACGAAGAGCTGTATTCCAGAGAAATAGTTACCGATGAGGAAGTAGAGCAGCTGCGTACTGAACTGGATCGAACCCGCTCCGAAATAGCGTATGCGGAAGAAATGGTGGAAACGATGGAGAGTCGTCTGGCCAGCTACAATATGCCGGATTACGGAACAAATTCCGATGATACCCGAAATGCCGTGGCTGCCGCTATTAGGGTGCAAGAGGAACAGCTAAAGTTAATTGAGGCCGAGCTCAGCCCTAAAGATCTACATGCTCCAATGGATGGAGTGATCAGTAAAATACACCACAGTAGCGGGGCGCACCTGCAGAGTAATGATCCTATTGCTACGATTGTTTCCGGAGAGCCCGGCTATATACTCGGTTATCTGCAACACCCTGTTGATCAGCACCCGCACATCGGTCAGGAAGTAGACATCATCACTCAGGGACGCCGAAATGTAGTCGGTAAAGCGGTGATTGTCGAAATCGGAAATCACTACGAGCGTATCGAAGATCAATTTATGACGACCCCGAATAATCCAACGCCTTTAGGCTTGCCTGTTAAAATAAATATCACCTCTGATATTGAACTTTTACCCGGTGAACTTGTTGACCTTGCATTCTAAGAACCACCTAAAACCCAACTGTTATGAGCTTCCAGCATCCCCATTGCACAACTCTCAAAACCCTCCTCACCCCTTATCTTGTCTTATCCTTTATACTTCTTTTCTTCATCTGCGGCAATGCGTATTCGCAGGTTGTGATCAATGAAGTGCTTGCTTCCAACGGTGCCGGTATCCCGGATGAAGACGGCGATACGGTGCCCTGGATTGAATTATTTAATACCGGTAACGAATCGGTAAATCTGGATGAATTCGGTCTTTCCGATGATTATGATGAACCGTTTCGATGGGTTATGCCGGAAGTTGAAATCGGGCCTGAAGAATTCTTAGTGGTATTTGCATCCGGTAAAGATCGGGATGATCCTGAATCTGAATTACACACCAATTTCCGGGTGAGTAAAGATGGTGAAGAACTCACGCTTACTACCCCTGAAGGAGATCCCATGGATGAAATGCTGCCCACCTCAATGCGGACCGACGTTTCCTTCGGCCGGCAGCCGGATGGCTCTGGCGACTGGTTTTTCTTTGAAGAACCTACCCCCGGTGCCGCAAATGATACCGAGGGGTATCTCGAATTATTAGATCCGCCGGAGTTTTCCAGAGATGGAGGTTTTTATACCTCGTCTTTCGAACTTGACTTACATCATCCTGATCCCGATGTAACTATATATTATACACTTGACGGATCGGAACCTGACGAAAATTCCAGTCAATGGGACCAGCCTATGGAAATTTTTGATCGTTCGGATGATCCCAACAACATTTCTACCATACGAACCACTAATGTAGAGGGTTCTTCCCCTCTCGGGTGGATAGAGCCTGAAGAACCCGTAAGAAAAGCTACGGTTATAAGAGCCATAGCGGTTAAGCCGGGGTACTCTGCAAGTACCGTACAAACCCACTCTTACTTTGTTCATCCGGAGGGGGAACAGCTACATGAACTGCCGGTATTTTCCCTTGTCACCGATTCGCTCAATTTATTCGATCACGAAGAAGGTATATATGTTCCAGGAGCTCGCGGTGAAGATGGTGAAGACTGGGCCGGTAATTATATTTTTCGGGGCATCGAGTGGGAGCGGCCCGGCTCGCTTGAGTTTTTTGAGGAAGATGGATCACTGGCTATGAAAACCGACATGGGGTATCGTATACATGGCGGTCATACTCGCAGGGCGGCGCAGAAATCACTCAGACTTTATGCCCGCAATGATTACGGCAGCAGCCGTTTTGAGTATCCATTTTTTCCCGACGAACCCTATGATCAATTTAACCGCCTGATATTGAGAAACTCCGGCAACGACTGGGGGCATACCATGTTTCGGGATGCAATGGCACAAACGGCAATCCGGCACATGAATTTTGATACCCAGGCATACCGACCGTCGGTTCTTTACATCAATGGGGAATACTGGGGTATTCACAATATACGGGAGCGATATGACAAGCATTACCTGGAGCGGGTATATGATGTAGATCCGGAAAATATTGATTTGCTTACATCCTGGGGAGAAGCTAAAGAAGGTGATAGTACCCACCTCTGGAGTATGAGAGATTATGCCGATAGCCAGGATCTCAGCGACTCATCTCATTACGATTATATGAATACTCAAATGGATATCGATCACTATATAGATTACTATACCGCTCAGGTTTACCTTGCCAACAACGACTGGCCACACAATAATATCGACTATTGGCGCCTGAAAACGGAATACGATCCTGATCAACCACCAGGTAAGGATGGCCGTTGGAGATGGTTACTTTATGATGTTGACCGCTCCTTTAACTTTGTCACCAATGCAGAAACCAATATGATTGAATGGGTCACTGCCGACCCTGATAAGCGTCATGAAACAGAATGGGCTAACTTGTTATTTTACAACCTTCTTGAAAATGAAGGATTCAAGAATGCTTTCATCAACAGAGTTGCCGGACATTTAAACACCACTTTTTTACCTGAACGGCTACACGGGATAATTTCAGAAATGCAAAGTGTAATTGAACCGGAAATGAGTCGGCATATCCTGCGCTGGGGATATCCTTACAGCTTTGATGCCTGGCTTGATGAATGGGCAGGCATCGCACAAATGCATCAATTTGCAGATGACCGGCCTGAAAACTTGAGAGAACACATCCGCGACTATTTTGATATCAATAGTGATGTTCAACTTACGGTTGATGTTTCTGACCAGACCAGGGGGTATGTCCAGGTTGACTCTATTAGAATTGAGCCTTCAACTCCCGGTGTTTCGGAGCCCCCCTACCCCTGGGAGGGTATCTATTTCGAAGACATCCCGTTAAAACTGAAAGCCGTTGCCGAGCCGGGATATCAACTGCAACACTGGATCGTGGACGGAGAAACAGTTCAGGATGCCAATCTTAGCCTGCCTATGAGCTCCGATACCTCCGTCGAAGCTGTCTTTGAAGTAGATGAAGATTATGAGTTCTTTCCGGAGCCTTTTGTTACATCGACCGGAGAATTTCTGTTCACCGAATGGGAAAGCGATAATGAGCCGGGTGAGTTTCCGGATCACATGGCTTTTGTGTATATGGATGAAACCGAACCTACCCTCGATGCCGAAATAGCAGGCTTTACCGGCGGAGCGTATGACCTCGACTCCCGCACCCGGATTAACGGGTTGGATGAGGATGGTTTTGCATTTATCAATACCAACAACCTCGACGGTAATCCCGGCTATCCGGGACGCCGGCTGGGAGGAGCCATTCTCGCACTTGATACCCGCGATACCGATCAGCTTTATCTTTATTTCAGAGCGGGAACCGTTCGGCCAAACTCACGGGTGTACAATCTTCGCTTACAATACCGAATTGGTGAAGAGGGCGAGTTAACCGATTTTCCTGATGTAAATGGTGATCCGATAGAATATCAACGGCATGACGAGGAAGGACATACCGAGTCTTTCGGACCGATAGCATTTCCCGAAGAGCTTCTGGATGAACGCAATCTGCAGCTATTCTGGCGCTATTACTATACCGGGGAGCGGCTTTATGAAGATACCGGTCAGCGTGCCAAGCTCAATATTTCACATGTGGAAATAAGCGCTGACAGGGATGTCAGTGCCGATAAACCCGATGCTCCATCTGAATTTGCCCTCAACCAAAACTATCCAAACCCGTTTAATAATACGACGGAGATTGTATTCGAGCTCGCCAACAGAGCTCATGCCCGGTTACGGGTTTACTCGATTACCGGTGAAACCATCGCCACACTTGTAAACGAAGAACGTAATGCGGGTATCCACAATGTAAGCTTTGACGCCTCCGGTCTGGCCAGCGGCGTGTATGTCTACCGCCTTGAAACCGACGGATTCAACGAGACGAAGAAAATGATGTTAATCCGGTAGCCGTGGGTCCCGCCAATCATAAATCACAAAACACATATCGTTAATCTGCTATCCGCCGGTCTTGCCTCGGTTTCCAGGCATCAGCTAACAATTCTGCTTTACCTCCGGCACCTGCCCCGGATTTGCCGGCTTAACGATAGCAGATTAACGAGTTCAGATTTTTGATTTACCGGGAGATCAAAACCCAACCACAAAATCACCGTTTTTCAGGTTTTGTTTGTTATAGGTTAATGGCGAGTCGTGTTCCCCGTTTTCCGCGGAGTATCGGAAGACGGCATCACCTGCAGCGACATCCCATTCCATAGTGGGACCCAGCCTGGGGTAAATATCGGCACGGCCCTCTGCCACCAGGCAGAATTTCAGAGAACTCCCGGCTGAAATTCGCTCCTTTACGTTTAGATCTGCCAGATACGCTTCCTGTTTTTCGGATCCGTGTGACCGGCTGACGGCTACAATCAACTGGTCGTGCCGGTCACTTTTATTTGAAAATATGCGTTTTTCATTACCATCCGGGTCAATCTTGTAGGCGCCGAGTTGTTCAGCTCCCCAGTACGTTACACCGAGAGCCGGAACATAAACAACTCCGAGTACCGGTTTGCCGTCATCCACCAAAGCAATGTTAATGGTAAACTCATCCAGTTGTTTGATAAATTCTTTGGTGCCGTCGAGCGGGTCTACAATCCAGAAGCGTGACCAGCTTTTTCGGGTTTCGTAATCCGGGATCCCTCCTTCTTCGGATATTACAGGGATATCGGGAGTAAAATCTTCCAACCAGGGAACAATTACATTATGAGCAGCCAGATCAGCTGCCGTTACCGGAGAGTCATCATCTTTGGAATCCACCTTCACATCCTCATGATAGTATTTCAGTGTTTCTTTTCCCGCTTTCTTTGCTATATCGATGATTTGCGCAATCTCTTCTTTGGTAAACTGCATATTCAGTTAGATCGAAATTATTTATAGTTGATTAAAATGAGGAGTCCCTTCACTTCTGCAAAGCTCTGATCAACAACCTCTCTTGCACCGGATTTCCTATGACTCATGCTCCGGATTTACTTGTTTTTCCTGCCCGGCGTCCAGTGGGCGCACCATCACCTTGCGGATTCGGTTCTTTTCCACCGAATAGACCATTAGCTCCAAATCGTTATAGGTTACTTTTTCTCCCACTTCCGGAATATGTTCGGTGAGGTGGTAAATCAGGCCTGCAAGAGTTTCATATTCGTCATCTTCGCTGGTAATCTCTTTTTGAAGCACTTTTTCCATATCATCCAGATCCACTTTGGCATCGAAGATATATACTCCGCTTTTTCTGCGAACGAACATGGGTTTCTGTTCACTGTTTTCATCGGAAATCTCCCCGATAATTTCCTCGAGGATATCATCGAGGGTTACCAGTCCTTCAGTTCCGCCGTACTCGTCCACAACAATAGCCACATGGGTACGCTCTTTCTGAAAATCACGCAGCAGGTCATCCAGTTTTTTGGTAGCCGGTATAAACAGCGGTTTGCGTGCAATGGACTTCCAGTTAATCGCCGTATTTTTCATAGTTGAATTCATGTACGGCAGCAGGTCTTTAGAGTGGATAATCCCGAGGATGTTATCCATATCCCCTTCGTACAACGGCAGGCGCGAAACACTTTTCTCTTTAATCAACCGGATAACATCTTCCAGTTTATCCTCAGTTGATACGGCAATGATATTTACCCTGGAGGTCATGATCTCCCTGACCACCGTATTGCCGAATTCAATTACATTCTCTATGATTTCCCGCTCATCCTCATGCAAAGAACCTTGCAGCTCACCTACTTCTGCAATGGTTTTGATGTCTTCCGAAGAGATACGTTCCGGCGGCCGTGGGAATTTTTTTTCAAAATAATGAGTACTTCGTGCAATCAGGTTAGAGAAGGGGCTTAAGATCACAAAAAAGAAGTACAGAAAACCGGAAAGCTTTCTGGAAACATCCAGTGGGTCTTTCAGAGCCAGCATTTTCGGCGTGATTTCCGAGAGGATCAAAATCATAAAGGTGAGTACTACGATTTCGATCGCGTAAACCACCAACATCGGTGCACCAAGAAGGTAGGCAAACTTGCCGGTGAGCACTGCCGCCGTTATGGCCGTAATAATATTGGAAAACGTATTGCCGATCAGGATGGTAGCGAGCAGCTTCCTGGGCCGGTCCAGCATAGCAAGCACGCGGCGTGTCGCCGGGTCCCGCTCTGCCAGCTCTTTCACCTTTTCATCAACCTGTGTGGAAAGCGAAAAAAAAGCAACTTCAGAACCGGAGAACAGTCCGGACACAATCAAACCCGCCAGGATTATAATTACCTGGATGATGGTCACCATCGGGTCAATTTCATCCACCAGCTCAGAAACATCAGCTGAGATTAGAATCAGATAAATCAAGATGGACGAAGGATGCGGATCGTCTGCAGTTTCCAACGCTTATTTGTTATAATTTGATCAAATAGTGAAGCTAATCAGGATCATAATTGCAGTCAAGTACAACAACAGCATTAAACAAACAAGTTCGGGCAAAATTGTAAAACCATTGCACACTCAATTGTCGCAGTTAGGCATTTTGCAATATGTGATGGGTTTAATCCCGTTTTCGATAAGCTCAATTATTGAAAATTACAGATTAAAAATTGAAGATTCGTTTGTTCAAGCAACTTGCCTGCCATCTTAAAAAACTCGAATCTTGAATTTTCAATTTATCCAACCGAAGTTATACTATCAGAAGTACAGTTATGGGTTTAATCAACTGCTACAGTTGTGTGTATATAAAAGGGCAATTTCCCCGATTGAGAAATTGCCCTTTACAATATAGACAGATGTGCCATTAAAATGGCAGGTCGTCATCCTGGCTGTCCAGTCCGGTATCATAATTATTACCGGATTCAGATGATCCGGCCGGGCTGCTCATAGACTGCGAATCATTAGCCGGTGCACCGCCACCTTTAGCATCAAGCATTTGCATTGAAAATGCTTTGATCTCGGTAGTGTAGCGCTTTTGACCTTCTTTATCTTCCCAGCTGCGTGTCTGAAGCGAGCCCTCAAAATATACTTTAGAGCCTTTTTTCAGATATTGCTGAGCAATTTCTGCAAGCCTTCCCCATGCAACAACTCTGTGCCATTCGGTTCGTTCCTGCCACTCACCGTTGTTATCCTTATAGCGGTCACTTGTAGCTACACTCATATTTGCTACAGCTGTGTTGTTCTGCGTATAACGTACCTCCGGATCCTGACCGAGGTTTCCGATTATCATTACTTTATTCAGTGAACCCATTCGTATCCTCCATAAATTTTAGTTTCTAATGGCATCACTTTCATTAAAGAGCGATTTATGCCAAAATCCTTACACATATTTTTTACATTTTTTTTGAAAGTCTGTATCGGCATCTTTTCTACAGCCCGGGATTTACAGGTACAGATCAATAAAATACCGGTGTATAAATGCTTTTTTATCTGCTCTATGAGCAGACACTGCTATATCAAATAAAACGGCGCCTTACCCTATTTATGCAATATCGTAAGACGCCGATTTTAAATTCGCCTGATTATAAGTTATTAATTACCGAAAGCCAATCACTTGATTCCCGAAAATTAAATTACTCATTTGACAAAATGTTCCCGGGCCGTTCACCGGTAAACTCCTCATCATATATAGCGGCAACCCCATTTACTAATACGTGGACCATCCCTTCAGAAAGTTGATGGGGTTCGGTAAAGGTGGCCTTGTCATTAACCCTCTCCAGGTCAAAGACGGCAATATCAGCATAATTTCCTTCACGGATCATGCCCCGGTCAGCAACACCATAAACCCGGGCCGGCATGTGAGTCATACTGTGTATCGCTGTGGCAAGATCCACGACTTCTTTTTCAACAACATAGTGTCTCAGTTTTCTGGAGAATGCCCCGTAATTACGCGGATGAGGTACCCCTTCACCCTTTTCCACAAGTCCGCCGTCAGAAGCGGTCATTGTCCAGGGCTGCTTCATCAGGCGGTTTACATCCCGGGTATGCATATTGAAGGATACTACGCCGGGCGACCCTTCCTTCAATAGTTCGAGAGCGGTATCAACAGCCGGTAAGTCTCGTTCTTCCGCAATCTCCTCAAGCGTTCTGCCTTCCAATGAGGGATCTTCCCGGAACCTTCGGATTGTCA
>SLQI01000509.1 GCA_007131535.1 Balneolales bacterium
ACCCACGGGCACGGGGGAATGCTGCTGGAGCACCTCAAATACCTCGATCTGCACTGCAACATCACACCGGGTGACCGCTTTTTCTGGTTCACAACAACCGGCTGGATGATGTGGAATGTAGTCGTGGCCGCTATGCTCCGCGGAGCTACGGCTGTGTTGTATGACGGAAGTCCCGGCTATCCGGATCTCAACGTGCTCTGGGAGTTTGCCGAAAAAAGCAAAATGAATTGCTTCGGCACGAGCGCTTCTTACCTGGTGAACTGTGCCAAGCAAGAACTGGAGCCGGGCACATCGTTTAATCTCGATCACCTCAATATGGTGGGTTCCACCGGCTCCCCCCTGCCGCCGGAAGGTTTCAAATGGGTTTATGACCATGTTAAAGCGGATCTGATCCTCAACTCAACCAGTGGGGGGACCGACATCTGTAGCAGTTTTGCCGGCGGCAATCCGGTATTGCCCGTTTATGCCGGTGAGCTTCAGTGCCGCACGCTCGGGGCCAATGTGCAGGCTTACAACGAGGAAGGTCAGCCGGTAATCGACGAGGTCGGGGAAATGGTGGTTACTACACCGATGCCCTGTATGCCGGTTTATTTCTGGGGGGATGAAGACGGAAACCGCTACCGGGAGAGTTACTTTTCGATGTATCCCGGCGTATGGAGGCACGGAGACTGGATCAAGATTACCCGCAGAGGCAGTTGTGTGATTTACGGGCGGTCAGACGCCACGCTTAACCGCATGGGAGTTCGAATTGGCACCAGTGAAATTTACCGCGCCGTGGATGTGGATCCGGCCATTGCCGACAGTCTGGTCGTCAGCCTGGAGAAAGGAAACGGCGAATGGTACATGCCCCTGTATGTCGTTACCGCGGAGGGGGAAGCATTGACTGAGAGTATGAAAACCGGAATTCGCAACCGAATCAAAGAGCGGGTCAGTCCGCGATTTATACCGGATGAGATCATTGAAGTTACCGCCCTGCCCTACACGCTCAGCGGTAAAAAAATGGAAAAGCCGGTTAAACGGATTCTCGAAGGAGCTCAGGCCGGAGAAGTGGCCAATCCCGATGCCACTAAAAACCCGGATGCCCTCATGCAGTTCGAAAAGATGAGACCAGATTAAGAAGGTCAGGTTAGCTTTGTTATCTGCATGAAGCAGTTAGTGGCGCAAGATAAAATCCCCACATTAATAGTTGTCCCGGAATGAAAAAGGGTATTACTTTGTAAAGTAAATATTACTTTCTCCTTACATCAGAAACGAATAGACCTTTTGGTGATCAAAATAAACCGCAAGCATCGTGCAACCATCTTTTTTGATCAAAACTCCCTTATCAAACCGGAAATTGATGAGTCATTTCATGGATAAATCGCAATCAAATATCACCTGCGCATGAGTTTTATCGAATTTATTTTCTTAGTCATTATCGCCGGAATATGTGGGTCTATAGGCCAGGCCATTTCCGGGTTCAGTCGGGGCGGTTGTTTTCTTTCTATAGTTATCGGGTTCATAGGTGCCGTAATCGGGATGGCTGTTGCCGACTTTCTCAATTTACCGGAGTTTTTTGAGTTTCGGGCCGGCGATGTCACATTTCCGGTAATCTGGTCCATCATCGGTTCAGCCCTGTTCGTTGCGCTGGTTGGGTTGCTGACCCGGCGGCGGTAAACGAATTTATACCCTGATCACAATCCCGGCAACACAGTTCTTCGGTACATGAAATCAACAGGAAACTCCCTTCTTACTCGCTTTCTAAGCAAACCCACGCATGAACAGCGCATCTTGATTGAAGCCCTGCTGCTTGTTGCCCTTACCCGTTTTCTGATCGTTTTTATGCCCTTTAAAGTACTTGGCCGGTTAATCGGCCGGCCGCAAAAAGTAACGCAAGGCCTTGCTTTCAGCGGAGACAGAATGATTTGCAGAGCGTCCGTTTTTTCTTATGATGAATCAGCGTCTCAACCTGGGTTAACTGCTCAGGCCCGTACTATTGCCAAAGCCGTTCTTGCGGTCAGCCGGAGGGTTCCCTGGCAAGCGACTTGTCTGGTTCAGGCTTCCGCTGGAAAAATTATGCTGAACCGACGCGGGCTACCCGGCTCGGTATATCTCGGGGTGAACAAAACCAAAAACGGAAAAATGGAACCTCACGCCTGGCTTACGAGTGATTCCGTGGTTATTCTCGGTGGCGGGGAGCTTGAGAAGTATTCGGTTGTATCTGCTTTTACCTGATAGCTTTTCCAGCTTATTCGTTGAGCCACCGGTTCAGCATGTTTTTGCGCTCTACAATGCCTCCCAGTTTTTGATCACCCCGATAAATACGGAATAGTTTAACGCTATGATCCCGAACCGCTTCCCACAGCCGGACCAGATAGTACCAATAGATTTTGACTGAACCCGGTTGTACCGGATAGCGGGTGACCATAAATTCCCGCGGCAGAAATATCCGGTTCCATACGGTTTTGATCTTGTGGATGATCCCTTTGCTCTCCACCAAATCCACCATTGGCTGCGGTACCGAGGCGGAGACATATTTTTCCATAAACACCTGTTCCTTACCGATGGAGAGCAGCTTAGGCTCGGCATCCTCCGGCTTGAGACTCTGTATTATATCTTGCGGTACGTTAGCACCCATCATTTCCTTCGCCGCAAGTAAAGCCAGATAAATGCCTTTCTGCCACCGGTATGCTTCTGCCCGGCGGATAAGCTGATCCCAGTCTACCTCATCGCCAAAGTGGCGTATCGTCGCGGCTATATCGCAGAAGGGGCGCAATCCAAAAGAGAACATATGCTGATATGAGGTGTGGATACACAGATGTAACAGCAAATCTTCAGGCGATAAAAACCTGACCGGACTACCCAATACGGTTCCGGACTGTGCCCGCTCCCAGAGTCCGTCGGGCTCAATGTTATAGGGTTTCCCGGGTTTGGTAATATTCCAGTGGATCTCAAATACGGCATCCTCCGCTTTGATCATCGGGGGCAGGTGATGGCTTTTTCGGATTTCGTAATCAATATGCAGCGGTTTTACCGGTTCATAGCCCATATTGAGAAGTAGGTCAGAGGCGCGCTTCAGGTCGGTTTTCCGGAACAACAGGTCCATATCATTCATCTCCCGAAGTCCGCCACCCGGGTAGATTTTATGCGCAAGGTAAACCCCTTTAAGCAGGATTACCGGAATGTTGTTGGATTCGAGCTGCTGTAGATACCGCTGCAGCTCGGCAAACATGAACAGATTCTTGCGCGCCACCTCCCTGGAGTAGGCTTCGAGCTGCCGGAGACCCTGTTGTCCTGCTTTGGAAGCTAAACCGGCAGACGCTATCCGGTGATGCAATAATGGTCCGACACGGTATTCAACAGCCCTTTTCACCAGCGAATCCCATTGATCGGTTGTCAATCGATCAAGGTCATCGGAGGGAAACCGGCCGGCATCCTCATGCAGACATGAAAGAAGAAGCTCGTTTAAATTCATGATGTTGGTTACCTGTTACCTCAAAACTAATTTAGCTTAATTTATTCTGCATCCCAATTTTGATCTCATTTGTCATAGTTAATATTCAGCAGCATTTTGGCAGGGATAGCATTTCTCTTGGATCCTGTCTTTAAAGATATGTTTGCCCAAAACTGACTTAAATAATTTAGGCGACATCACGCCGGTTGCCGGTTTGCTGGTGGAAGGAGTTGTCTGTTATCAGCTTACATCCATTTCCGTTGACTTCAGTCAACGGATAAGTGCCCCCCCTCATATAAACGCGGGGCTTTAGCCCCGCTTCTTTCCCCGTTCCACAAATCCAGCCATCCTTCTTCTCTAACCGAGGTTTCCCTGCATGGAAATATTTTAATATATGTCAAACTACCTGTTTGGGCTAAAGCCCCTTTGTTGTCGGCGGGGGCGCCGTTTAACCGTTGACTGAAGTCAACGGAAATGGATGAGTGCTGTGTGGGAGGCTTAGGGTAATCAAACCAAAATCAGAGAGGTGAGGAGATCGTATTCCGTTTTGGCAGTTTTGTCGTACTTCTGACGATCAAAGCTTGTTCATCTCTTATTTAGCATCAGGATAATTGAATCTGTACAGGTATGTGAAGTGAAATTACGTTTGCAACTCTTTTTGATCTGCCCAACATTAGACCGAACTCAGTTTGTAAAAGCTAAACGTGGCAAAAAACAAATTTTATCACCTTTATAGAAGGCTGTCCAAAACCTTTTTATATTCGATTTGTTCGTGTTACAGGAACCATAAATTAATTAAGCCATGGATCTGCATTCCAGGATTGTTCGAAATGAACGGGCTCTGACTTCGCCCATTGAAGATGAGCTGCTTATGTTTGACGCCGAAGCCGGTAAATATTACGGGTTGAATGAAGTTGCCACGGCTATTTGGAATCACCTTGAACAAGAGCAGACCGTAGCCCGGCTCATCGACCGGCTCACCGATGAATTTGATATATCCACCGAGGAATGCCAAAAAGAAGTAATGGCTTTTTTACCCCGGCTGATTGAAAAAGATTTGATCAACATTCGATAAATACCCTTCACATCCCCAGGATGTTCGATACGGCTGATTTAAAATACTGGTCGGCCTGCTGCTGATTCCTTGCTTTCATCGAATCGCAAAACCAAATCGCGGCTCACAGCTGTTGCATTTCGGCAATTCTTCTGAATGAAGCATCCCGGTTCACAAGGTCCTCATAGCTGCCGCTTGTGACGATTCGCCGGTTATCGAGAACGAATATCTGATCGGCAAAACGGATGGTAGACAGCCGATGGGCAATCAGCACAATGGTCAGCGATCCTTTCAATTGCCGGATGCTTTCGTGGATATATTTTTCGGAATCCGAGTCCAGGGCGCTGGTGGCTTCATCGAGGATCAGCAGCTCCGGCTCTTTAAACAGTTCCCGGGCGATGGAGATGCGCTGTTTTTGTCCCCCGGAAAGTCTCACTCCCCGGTCTCCCACTCTGGTATCGAGCCCTTCGGGCAGACCCCGGATAAACTCCATTGCGTTAGCCCGCTCAGCGGCTGCCTCAACCCTGTTTCTTAACTCCCTATCTCTCAGATCCTCCCCTTCCCAAAAACTGATATTATTGGCGATGGTATCATCAAAAATCACCGTCTCCTGCGGCACATAACCGATCCGCTTTCTCCAGGAGTGTTTGTTGATTTGATCATGCGGAATCCCGTCGATGGTAATTCTGCCCCGGTCCGGTGGCAGCAATAGGGTTAGCATGTTGATCAATGTAGTTTTGCCGGAACCGGAAGGCCCGAACAAAGCTACGGCAGACCGTGCTTTGATCTCCATAGAGATGTCTTCAAGTACCGGTTCGTCACGTCCCGGCCAGGTAAAGGATACATTTTCAAACTGAAGGCTATCTTTCAATCCGGAAATCTCCCGGCTTCCCTCTTGTTCCTGGTACTGTCTGATCTCCTCAAACTCCTGCTCCACCATCTCAAGTCCGCCGGCCATATTCATTGTCTGCTGCCACGATATCTGCAGGGAGAAAACATGGTTCATAGCCCGGTAAATCAGTAAAAGCGATACTAAAATAGGAGCTATGCGGGCTTCAAATACCGTAATCTGCAATATCACGATAAACAGGATCAACAACACAGAAAGCGGCTCCCGGATGGCCTGGGTAAAAGATTGCGCAATTTGCTGATTGCGGTAATAACGGGTCAGCCGGTGAACACTGCTTCCAACACGGTTCCCGGGGCGATCAAACCGGCCGGTCGCCGAGATATAGGGAAATGCCTGCAGCGTTTGCACCAGAAGATGATGCAGCGAGCTGTATTCATCGGAAGTTCTGCGGGAGAGTTTTTTCACATAAGCGTTCAGCCTTGTAAACAGATAAAGCGTCAGGAGTCCGGCTACTGCAGCCATTAAAGCAAACTCCCAGGCGATAATGAACGCAAAGACCAGATACAGAACCGTGATAATAACTTCAGACAAAAACTTTTTGTACGACTCAAATGCCTGCATCAACCGGTTTACCTGCTGGGATATCACGTTGACAAAATGCCCGGTATGGCGCCCGGTGTAGAACCGGTAATCCATGTTGCTGTAGTAGCCGAACAATCCGCCTTTTATCTCCCGCAATAGATTGGCTGCGAGGGTGGCTTTATAGGCTCCTTCGCCGAATTTTACCATCCCCTTCAACGCGAAAGCGGCAGCAATAAAAATGAGGATGCCCGCCATGGAGTCGCCTATTCCGATCCCGTGCAGGATGCTTTGCAATACCAGTGTCACTCGTGTGGGCTCTGTATCCGGCTGACCCGCTTCCATTAGTTCCAGCAGCGGTAAAAGCATGGCAATACCGACCGCTTCGGTAGCAACAGCCAGCCCTGTAAGAAAAAATACGATATATAGCCGGTTTCCGAGATGTTTTCGGAAAACACTGAAATAATTACCGATATCTTTGAGCAGCGTCAAGTGAAGGTTCCTTCATTAAAATCGTAGCCACTATTGATCGGCTAAGCTAACAGTTTGGCAGGAGTCTGCAAAGTATATGCGACCCGAACCAGGTGCAGAAAAACCAATACTCCCATTGGAAAAAATTGATATTATTGTTCTATCCGTATAAATTAAATCCATTCAGTTATTTAAAACAGGTAACGGGGTTAACTTTCATGGACTGAACCCGCCTCTTAGTGCAAAGTCGGGATTTTTGGATAATCAGGGTAGTTGGATATGGATAAACTGAACGTGACTTTTCATACACCGGGTAACGGGCTTTCGCAATACATAAACTGCATGGTTGAAATCCGGGGAACTCCCTATAAAGAAGCCATGCGAAATTTCCCGGTAATTAAATCGGAACTTGTAGTCAATCTAATGGAAACCCCTTTTCAGGGTACATCCGGGGCTACCGGACAGCAGGATGAATGCCGGCGCTTTACTTTAAGGGGCATCCAGACGGGCTGGTATGAAGTTATGGCCGGAGAAGGCCTTCATATTTTTGTCATCAACTTTAAGCCTGAAGCTTACCAAATGATTTTTGGTTTACCGGCTGATGAAATGACGGATCAAAATGTAGAAGCCGATTTATGCATGGCGGAACTGGATATCCTCTGGTACAAGCTGATGGAAGCCCAAACACCCGAACAACGCTTTTTCATAACCGAGCAGTGGGTAACCTCAAGGGTTGCCGATTCCCGACATCAGATTAAACCGGTTTTCTACTGGCTTAAGGAACAGATCAGCATCTCTCCGGCGACCCGGCTCAACGAACTTGCCCGCTACAGCGGGTACTCCCGGCAAAACCTTTACTCACTGTTCAAAAAACAGATGGGCGTCAGCATCAAGCTGTATATGGAGATTTACCGGCTTAAAATGATTCTGAGCGATATGCAGAAAAATAATTTTCCCAACCTTGCCGCTCTTGGTTATCGCTATCATTTTTACGATCAAAATCACTTTGTGAAATCCTTCAGGCGACATACCGGACTCACCCCTTCTCAGCTGCAGGCTCAAACAATCCGGATTCTGAATCATAACCAAAGTATTTACGCCGACAAAGACGAAGATACAGCTTTAGAGCAATTATAAATCCGGCAAGCGGGCTGACCGACGCAGTCGGGCTGTCCGCTGCTTTAAGGCACAATGTATGCTAATTAGTGTCTGTAAGAAAACAGGTAGTATCTTAAAAAATTCCAATATCTGGTGCCGTATATTCGGTAATTCGGTAATTCAGGTAATTGGGTTTAAAGCAACTCATGGAGCCAAATACCCAATTTTTCTTAATCTACTGATTTACCATAATTACCTGTTGTTTCCAAATGGCATCGTGAGTTTTCTTACGACACTACCACTTTTCTTACAGACACTACTTAACCAGCATCATCTGCCGTGTCTCCACAAAATCACCGGCTACTATGCGGTAGATATAAGTACCGCTGGACAGGTTAGAAGCATCAAAGGTTACTTCATAACGCCCGGCATCCTTTTGTTCAGAAACTACTACAGAAACCAGCCGCCCGAGCACATCATAGACCTCAAGTCGAACTGATGCCGGTTCAGGCAAATCGAATCCGATTTGAGTCGTCGGGTTAAACGGGTTAGGATAGTTTTGACGGAGATTGAATTCATCCGG
>SLQI01000128.1 GCA_007131535.1 Balneolales bacterium
GATCAATTCAGCTTTGATCAGTACGAGGGAGGCAGCCTGTCCTTGGATGCTTTTTTGGAAGACGGCTTCATGGAAACCCGCGTTAGTATGGATGATATTGGCGACAATGTCCATGTAAAAGGAGAGGCGGCCACCGAGCTCAGAATAGGGGAAGTGCACAACCAAATACTTGAACTGGAATTCGGAAGTCCGGGGTATTTATGGAAGCTGGATGCTCCCTCGGAACTCACATATTACAAAAACGGCCGCCTGGATTTATCACCGTTTACTATGATCAATGACGGGCAGCTATTTTATGCAGAAGGAGTTTTCAGTAGAGAGGAAGATGATCAGGTATCATACCGGCTGGAGAATATAAATCTCGATCGCATCTCCGATATAATAGATGGACGGATTCCATTCGCGGGCACGGTAAACGGTTCGTTTATCACCCGAACCCTGAATGACAGCCCGTTCTTTGAAGGCGAGATACGTGCCGATGACTTTGCAATCGACGGTCGCATACTGGGCGAGGTAAAACTTTCAAGCAGTTACAATATTGAGCAGAGACGCTTCGACACCGTACTGGATATTTATACCAACCCGGAGTTGTATGCCGACTATCTTGAAGAGAATGACGGAGTCGGACAGAATTTGTCATTGAAAGGGTATTTTGTGGAACCCGACTGGGACAATCCGGAGGAGGAGTTTTATCATTTTGATGGAGAGTTTGAACAGATTGATCTATGGGTTTTGCCCTACATCGTGAATAACATATTTGAAGATGTTGAAGGCGAGGGGCGCGGAGCCGGATATTTAAGCGGAAGCCTGGAGGATATAGATTTCCATGCTGATTTTGAAGTACTCAGCTCTGATGCCGAACCCGTATTTTTTGAAACCAGGTACAACATTACCGGAGATGTTGAACTTAACCGCCATGACGGGGTTACGTTAATAGATATGGATGTTAAAGACGGGCGGGGTGGAACCGGCAAATTATATGGCAACATTTCATTTAATGATTTTGCCCGGGAAAGAGAGCTCGATTTCACGCTTGAGCTAAACCGTCTTCATTTTATGAACAATTCATTCGATCCGGAAATACCTTTTTACGGATCGATGTATGGCAGCGGGAGAGTCAGGGCTTCGGGCACTAATGTTTCTCCGGTGATATCAACTCCGCAGACTATCCGGGTTACCTCCGATTCCAGGCTGGGCGTTCCGTTGATTGGTGGAACTCAGGTTGAGGATCAACGGCGGTTTATCAGGTTTGTACGGGAGTTCGGAGATGTAGACTTTTCTATTGATGAAATGGTACAGGCCGGGGTAGTTGGTGAAATTGATCGAACCTTTACCGAGACATTTACGCTTGATCTCGATTTTGAAGCACCTCAGAATCTGAATGTTGAACTGGTCTTTGATCCGGTTACCGGTGAAACTCTTACGTCTACGGGTTCCGGCCGGATGCGTATTACGCTGGAGGATGAAGAATACGGCATGATAGGTCGGTATGATGTTGAAGACGGGGACTACCGGTTTGTAGCCGGAGATATTTTTACCCGCCGGTTTAACCTGAGAGAGGGGGGCTCTATCATCTGGGACGGGGACCCCGCCAATGCCCGCCTCGATATAGAAGCGTCCTACCGCTCAAGACCGGATATCAATGCATTGCTGGAAACCGGAGATGCCGATTTTCGCGCTCAGCGGATTCCGGTTGATCTTATACTTGAGATCACCGGAACCATACAGGAGGTAGAAAACGATTTCTTCTTCGAATTTCCCAACGCAATTGATGCCACCCAGAATGCCGCCGTTCTGAGTGTCTTGAATAGTGAGGATCAGAAATTATTACAGGCTACAGCCTTGCTGCTTACCGGAGGTTTTATTCCGGTAGGTCAGGATGGGTTTGCCCAGGCACAGCAGTTCAGTACTACGGTACAAGCCAGGGCCGGTGAGGTCGGTCTTAGTCAGCTGGTGTCAGCGCAGATCAACGAGATGCTGAATACCAACCTGGCTAACCTCGATATTGATCTTAACCTGATAGGATTTGATCAGGCCGACCTTGGAATAGCGCTGCGTTTATTCGACGACCGCCTGGAGCTGAGGCGAGACGGACAGGTTACCGGGGAACAGGAATATATTCTTGGTGATCTTGGCGCTACTTACCGAATCAGCCCGACCTTTTCGGTGGAGGTTTTTCACCGCAAAGACCCGACCCTGATCGGCGTAATCGGACCGCAAGCCCAACAGGAAAGTGTCAACGGTGTAGGTCTCGAAGCTCAGGTACAGTTCAACACCTGGCAGGAGTTGCAGCAGCGTATAACCGGTGCCTTCCGAAGGCTCTTTGGCCTGCGGGATGAGGAGGAAGAAGAGCCCGAAGGCATTGCTGAGGAACCATGATGACGAAACGCTTTAACGGGTGCGTTGTGAAATTTTCAAAAAATCGGGGCAGGTACAAAAATTCAACTCAATAGAAATAATTAAGGATCTCAAAACTCCGATAATGCCGGTCATGGCTCAAAAAAAGATTTACAAAGCCTGCTCATAAGATTCTAAGGCTCGCAGAGTTATTAACCGGTACATCATAAGTGGCATAGGATCCTAAAAAATCACGCTTAATATTTAATGGCTAAAAAGAAACCAAAAACTAATCACACCGGGAAAAGCAGGAAAAAGCTGGATGATCAGATCATTGAGACGCTTAAACCACATGAGAACCATTATGTGCCGGAGGGACTGTTGGCATCGGCATTACAGCTGGAGTCGGGCAATGATCAGAAAAAACTGCATAAGGCCATCAACCGGCTGACTCAGCGAAAAGTGCTCAAACGAAATAAAAAAGGTGCGGTAAAACTTAAAAAAGGCGCATTAGATACGGAAGCAGCCGGTGGGAAAAACCATGACGGGTCCGATGTATTCGAAGGCAAGTTTACCGCCAACCGGCATGGAGTCGGTTTTGTCTCTGTCAAAGAGTTTGACAAGGATGTTCGCATCCCCAGAAAAAAATGCGGAACTGCACTCGAAGGAGATTGGGTTAAAGTCCGCATATACCCCGGCTATTCCGGCAGGATCGAGGGCAGTATCGCCGAGGTGCTCAAAAGGGGGAAAAGCTTTTTTGTAGGAACCTTTCTGGAAGAACAGGAAGGGGTGTATCTGATTGAATCGGACGACCAATCCGCGAGGACGGAGTTTTTTGTCGCTCCGGAAAATACGCATGGTGCCGCGCACCTGGATAAAGTGATTTTCGAGCTCGTTCAATGGTCGCACCCGCGCTCCCTGCCGGAGGCAAGAGTCAAAGACATACTCGGTAAGAAAGGCAGTAATGATGCGTCCATGCTAAGCATTCTGGCCGAACATGAACTGCGCGCCCCGTTTTCCAATGCGGTAGAAAAAGAAGCTGAATCCATCCCCGAAGAAATTCCCGCGGAAGAAATTCAACGCCGCAGCGATCTGCGCGGACTCAATGTCTTTACCATTGATCCCTTTGACGCCAAAGATTTTGATGACGGGCTCAGTATCACGGTACTTGATAATGGAAATTACTATCTCGGGGTGCATATCGCGGATGTGACCTATTACGTCCGCCAGGAAACGGAGCTGGACCGCGAAGCGCAGGTACGGGGAACCAGCGTATATCTGGTGGATCGTGTTATTCCTATGCTTCCGGAAAAGTTGAGTAACGGGGTCTGCAGTCTCCGGCCGGATGAGGATAAATTGGCCTACTCCTGTTTTATGGAAGTTACTCCCCGCGGCGATGTGGTCGATTACAGCATTGAAGAAACCGTTATCCGCTCCAAATGCCGGTTTACCTATGAGGAAGCTCAGGAAGTTATTGACGGCGAGCGGGACGGGCCGTTTAAAGAGGAACTGGATATACTTGCTTCGATGACCGGTATGCTTACCGACAGGCGTTTCCGGGAAGGATCGGTTGATCTCGACAGCCCGGAGCCGGTATTTATTCTGGATGATGACGGACGGCCAACCGATGTCAAAATCAAACCCAGACTGAAGACGCATCGCCTGATAGAAGAGTGTATGTTATTGGCGAATCGAACGGTGGCCGGGCATATTAAAAACCTGAGGGCACAGGTATCCAAAAAAGGGCAGGATGTATATCCGTTTCTGTATCGCGTACACGACAAGCCTGATATCGAAAAGCTGGAGAATGTTGCCGAGAATGTGCGTCCCATCGGAATTGATTTTAAAGTGCCCAAAGGCAATGTCTCCCCTCAGGCCATTAACAGTCTTCTTGATCAGGTAAAAGAAACCAACCTGAAGTACACGATTAATGAGCTGGTACTGCGTTCCATGGCCAAAGCCGTGTACAGCCCGAAAAATATCGGGCACTTCGGTTTAGGTTTTAAACATTACGCCCACTTTACCAGTCCCATACGCCGCTATCCTGATGTAATCGTACATCGGCTTTTGAAACACTACGAAAAGGGGCAGAAGAGTTATTCCTATAAGGAACTTGGTCGCCTCGGTGAGGAGACCAGCGAATGTGAACAAACAGCTGTTCAGGCTGAAAGAGATTCCATTAAACTAAAACAGGTTGAATTTATCTCCGAAAGGATTGGAGAAGCCTTCGAAGGTGTTATAAGTGGAGTCACTGATAAGGGTTTGTTCATAATGATCAAAGAGTATTATTGTGAAGGAATGCTTGCTATCCGGGATCTTGATGACGATTATTACGTCTATGATCAGCAAAGGCACTCACTTGTAGGCCGCCGGCGTGGGCGGGTTTATCAGCTTGGGGGTGAAATCCGCGTACGAGCAGTTCGGACAGATTTCGAACAACGAACTATTGATTTTGAGCTCGCAAAATAGATATTTGCATTTTATCACCGGTTGAACTGAAATTCTATAACACCATGTTTGTAAAGCATATACCATTATATAGAGCCGCACTGACCTTGGCGGCATTTTTTGTTGGGTTTGTAGGGGTGAATCAAGCCGGCGCACAAGGCTTTTTTCAGTTCGGGCAGAACAAAGTGAATTATGAACAGTTCGACTGGCGCTTTATTCAAACCGAACATTTCGATATTCATTATTATGATTCCAGAAACTACTACATTGCCGAGTTTGCCGCGCATACCCTTGAGTCCTCACTGGCACAGGCACGGGCAGACTGGAATCATCAGATAAATGACCGCATCCCGGTCATCCTTTACGATTCCAGTACTGATTTTGCTCAGACCAACGTCATCCCATTCATAATACCCCAGAGTGTCGGCGGGGTTACGGATTTGTACAAAAACCGTATCACCATGCCGTTTGACGGGGACTATGACCGGTTTCGCCATGTCCTGCAGCACGAGCTCTCCCATGCAGTTTCAAATGACTATTTTTTTGGGGGGTCACTGCAAAATGTGGTGCAAAACAACATTCAGCTGGAGAAACCTTTGTGGTTTGAAGAAGGGCTCGCAGAATTCGTTTCACTCGGGTGGGATACCGATACCGATATGTTCATGCGGGATCTCGTCGTAAATGCTAATGTCCCTGCCATACCGCAACTTAGAGGCTATCTGGCTTATAGGGGAGGGCAGACGGTCTGGTACTATATCGCAGAGGAGTATGGACGGGAAAAAGTTGCGGAAGTACTGGAGCGTACCCGGATAACCCGCAGCGCCCAGGGAGGAATACGTCAGGCGCTCGGCCTTTCGATAAGTGAGCTCACTGAACGCTGGCAGGATTGGCTTAAGGAGAAATATTATCCCGAAATAGCGGAAAGAGAACGTGTACGTGATATAGGCCGGAATGTAACCCGGGAAAACTTCAGAGGAGCTTTTAATACCAGCCCGACCATATCGCCTCAGGGGGATAAAATGGCCATGATCACAAACAGAAGAGGCTATTTTGATGTGGTTTTGGTTGATACGGAAACCGGTGAACCTATCAGAACCGTAGTTCGCGGCGAGGATGATGTCGATTTCGAAGAACTCAATATTTTAAATCCGAACCTGACATGGTCACCGGATGGACAGAAGTTGGCACTCTCTACCCGTGCAGACGGCAAAATCGATATTGCCATTGTCGATATCGACCGGGGGGAAACTCGCCGGCTCAAGTTCCCGAAACTCGATGCCATCAAATCCGTAGCCTGGTCGCCGGATGGAACTAAACTGGCTTTTAACGGCAACTACGGACCGTACCCGGATATTTATGTCTACGATCTGGAAACGGATGATTATTTCAATGTGACCAACGACATTTTTTCGGATAAAGACCCCGCATGGTCACCCGATTCAAAGTATCTGCTTTTCTCCTCTGATCGCGGCTCCCGTGTTGAGTTGGGCAAATACCGTACGAATTACAGTGTGTTGACCAATCCAGATCTCACCCAGCGCGACATTTACCGTGTAGAGCTTGGAAGTAACCGAGCTGAGCGGTTAACCCATTCCCGTACCTCCAAAGAGGAACGGCCGGTAATGACCAGTGAAGGGGAACTTTTATTTATTTCGGATCAAAACGGAATCCCCAATATTTATAAGATGGATTTGGATGACCGGGTGAGCGTACCGCTTACTAACTTTTTGGTAGGGGTGCAGCAGATGTCGATCAGTGCAGATGGCCGCAGGCTTGCCATGAATACCTATAATCGTGGTTATCTGGATATTTTTGTGATCAACAATATCACCAACCGGGTTAAAGAAGATGGCATTGAGCCCAATGAATGGGCACAACGCAGGGCGGCTGAACCTGACTATGTAAGAGTTCCGGCTATCGGAATTGCAAGGGAGAGGCTTAGAGAAGAAGAGCCGATGAGGCCGTCGTTTCTTGCCGAATCCCGATCTCTCGTACTGGACGGTTTGCTGCAGCAGCAACAGGCACTACAACCGGAAGACCCTGAAGAAGAAGCCGATACCGTTGAAGTTGAAGAAGATGGCACGGTTGATTTCCGGAACTATGTATTCAGCGACGAATTCGATGACCTGATTGATGAAACCGTCGGGCGCCAATTCGACCCGGAAGGAAACCGCGACGATGAAGGCCGGTATATCCCGCGCCGGTATAGGTTGTCGTTTTCACCGGATATTACCTACTTCGGCGGCGGAGCCGTCTTTTCAACAGGATTCGGAGCTCAGGCATTAACCCAGATTGAATTCAGTGATCTGCTGGGAGATCACCGTATAGGAATCTCATCTAACCTGGTGTTCGACCTGAGAAATAGTGATTATATCATAAGCTATTCTTACCTCAGGCCTCGGACCAATGTAAATGTCAGCTATTTCCATTCCGCACGACAGTTTGCGCGAGGAATACAGGCAGGGCAGTTTACCTTCGAGCGAGTCCGGAATTACGGGGGCGGGATCAGTTTTCGTTATCCCTTTAACCGGTTTGATCGGGTGGACTACGGTTTAAGTTTAATTGCCGTTTCACGGGATGTTGCCGGTGGCGCCAACCTGCCGCTGGAAACAGAAAAGAACTACTTTCTGAACCCCAATGTTACCTTTACGCGGGACCGGACTCTGCAGGGAGCCTTTTTTACCCCGAGAGCCGGCCGCCGTATGGCACTGCAGGTAAATGCCGCCCCGCCGGTCGGCCATGAAGACTTTCTGCAATTCGCTTCAAGTATGGGGGACTTCCGGCAATATTACAGCATTGCCAACTTCTGGACTTTTGCATTCCGGTTTTCCGGAGGAATTTCTTATGGCCGAAATGCCCAACAATTCCTGATGGGTGGTATGCAGAACTGGATTAACTTCAGTTTTGAAGACCGTCAGGTTTCCCCCGATATCGCCGAAAGCATCTTCTTTACCATGCCGGCATGGCCTATGCGGGGGCATCGCTATAATGCCGGAATTGGTAACACTTTTGCCCTGGCGAACCTTGAGTTTCGGTACCCGCTGGTTGCGGCTATATTACCGGGTCCGATTCCCATCCTCCCGCTTTATAACATACAGGGAACCATGTTCACCGACATTGGTGCCACCTGGCAGCATGATGATTTGCAAAATTTTGATCGCGATGCTGCATTGGTTGGCGCCGGTTTCGGACTCCGGACGATCGTACTGGGATTACCCTTCCGTTGGGATGTCGGATGGCCATACGAATACGGGGAAGGTTTCGGC
>SLQI01000049.1 GCA_007131535.1 Balneolales bacterium
AACCTCCTCAGCAACTACAGAGAACCCCTGTCCGGCTTCACCCGCTCTTGCGGCTTCCACCGAAGCATTCAAAGCAAGTAAGTTGGTTTGGAAGGCGATTTCATCAATAGTTTTGTTGATCTTGGAGGTTTCCCGGCTGGCCTCAGAGATTTGATTTACGGATTGCGTAAGTTCTTTGAGGGTATCGTTGGTTTCATTTACAAACACACGTACTTCATCCATCAATGCATTTACTTTACTCACGCTTTCGGTGTTATTGCGGGTCATCGAATGCAATTGTTCTACGGAAGCGGCAGTTTCTTCAAGTCCGGATGCCTGTTCGGTATTACCCTCAGCAAGAGATTGGCTGCTGGCTTTGACTTCATCCGATGCAAGGCTTACCTGATCAGCAGCGGTATCAATATTACCGGATACTTTTTGAAGTGGCATAATCAGGTTCCGGAATACGCCGATAGCAGTAACAAGTATAAATATTAATGCGAGGAAGAACGTGGTTATCATTGCAGCCCGGGTGGTATAAGCCACTTCAACCATTTCATCATCGGTAATGACGTGATCATTAACGGTAGCGGTAATTTCACCGAGAAGTTGCTGAACCTGCTCCATTGCCGGAAGTGTATTATTGATATAGACGTCTATAGCCGGATTCTCGTCACCGTTTTCATCATCAGCATTCAGGAGCTGCTCAACCTGCATAGCCGATTCATGCATGCGCTGATGGGGATCTTCAAGCTGATTGAAAACTGGCTCAAGTTGAGGCACAAAAGCGATAGTTCGCTCCCGGTCATCACCGTATAGCCACTGTCCGAGCCGGCAACTGGTGTGATCTAATTCAATTTCCAGTTGCCCGGTATCCGAATCAATCAAAAAAGTGTTCAAATCTCTAACCCATTGCTGATGAGCAATTTCAATTTCGCTGACCCGATTGAAAATTTCATGGCTGTCTCTTATGTCTTCGGCATTACCTGCCATAGTATTAATGCCCAGAATAGCGATCCCGCTTAGGACGCTTATCAAAATTGTGATAGCTACAAAGGCCACGATCAAACGGAAGCCGACGGTAAATTGATTCCACCAATTCAGATATTTATTTATTACTGACATGCGTGATATATGATTTGTTCATCCATGTAAAATTGACCCCTGTCTATGCCGGGAAGACATTCAGAGATTTGTTGACAACAATCCTAATTTGTGCTTCTGAGAAAACACCAATACCCGCGTTTCGTCCACCCCGGGAATGCTCATGTACGTATTGAATCCTGCACAATTTAGCCTGCGCGCACATTGATTCGGCGTTTTCGTGTGATAAAATGAGTTTTCCAACAATCGCTAATCAGCACTTGTTACGAAACTAAGTAGCAATTAAAGTAAGTATTTCGATAAATGAGATCATCGTCTCATGAAAATCAGATCAGAGAACGCTAATCACCTTTAAGTCCTCTGATGTTATCAATGTAGATACCAATATTTCCTGTGGCTGACTCGCAGGGTAAGAACTCAACACTTATTCGTCTGATCGATTCAAGGGCAGACGCGTCCATGCCTTCAAGAAGATCCTCCGGCAGGTTCATGGTTACCGTATGAATTTCGGTGCAAATCCGAACGGCTTCGCTGAAACCGATCATGTTGTAATCTTCACCAGTAAGATAAATGCGGGCATGCAAGCCATCTCCGGGATCGCAATCTCCCTCTTGGTGCCTGAGGTCGAGGGCAATCGCTTTATAGGCGGATAGGTCCCGGGTATTGGGTTGATATATTTTGGTAAACTCCGGCTCAAAGTGAGTCGGGTCCTGCTGTTTTAGAATGCCCATAAGCGAGTATTCTCCATGGCTGCTCCACTCATCAGTAATCAAAAAACCTTCAAAATGATTAGAGCCTATCCACTCGCCACGGTCACGATTCTCAAAAGAATAAAGAATGTCGAATTCTTGATTATTCTTACTGGATTCGTGGGAATTTCCATCAATACCGAAGGAATGGCAGGGTGATGACGACGTCACAAATAATATGGCAAACAGGATGGTTAATAATTTCATAAGATGCCTCAAGTATCGGTTGTGAAAATATTTTCAGGTGATGTACCGAACTCAGTTAGTGTGTTGGTTTAAAATCAATAATGAAATTCCACGTATGATAACCGGCTGATGATGTTGTGTAGTCCGGGTACCGGGTAATACCATCATTGTCGTGCAATAATTTCTTCATGGATATTGGGTTTTTGGCAGCTTAAAAACAATGACGTACGTCATGTTTTGAAAAAATAATACCGGTTTATGGCCGGTATCGATCACTGTGTCGGAGCGGACAGTAGGTCAATTGATAGCAATACCGGACGGTTCCGGAACCTGAAGTAAAGTCACCGGTAATCCCGGTCAGGGAAACGGCGAAAACGCAGGTAATACGGAGGGAGGGCTTGTAAAGAGTCCGGAGAGAATTTACCGGGGCGCTGAAAGTACGGCGGATAGCTGTAGACCGGGTACCCCCGGGTTTGAAGGCGCATATACCATTCAAAATCGAATTGATAACCGGGCCCGATGAATACAGGTTGCAGCTGCCCTGTTTGCGGACGGCCTTGATGGAAGCGGGAGGCGCTGCCACTGTAACCCCAGATCCACTCGTCTTGTTCGTAGACAGCTGAATCTTGCGCGGTATTCAGAAAAATCCACTCACCGGGTTCCTGAGCGAAGAGCCCGGAGACCGGCAGGATGATCACAAAGAATATGACAGGCAGATATTTCATAATGAGAGTGGTATACTGTTATAACGATAAACGTATCAATTTTGATCCACCTTATGTCATCACCCTTAATAAATTACAGCCTGCCCTCAATAACAGAACGTGAGCGGGATAAGGTAAACGAGGTTTTGAAGACGACCTCCATCACACAGGGCGCTTTTCTAAAGGATTTTGAGCACCAACTTGCCGGGTATTGCGGGGTCGATTATGCCATAGCGGTATCGAGTGGATCGGCGGCACTTCATTTGGCTTATAAGGCGGCCGGGCTAAAAGATGGCGGCGAGGCAACTCTCCCGGCAATTACATTCGCATCGGCGGCTGCCGGGGTTATGCATTGCGGGGGTACGCCGGTTATACTGGACACCAACCCGGATGGATGTTCATACAGCATAGATCAACTCGCAGATCATCTTGAGCAATCTTACAATCAAACAGCTCTTTTAGTTACGGCATCTATCGGAGGATACCCGTTTAATCGAAAAAGAATTTATGAACTTGCCGCAGAGCGCGATATACCTGTTATTGCCGATTTGAGCCATGCTTTGGGGGCTTTTTATAAGACGGAGCAGGGGCGTATGAGTCCGGTTACAGACTGCAGGTATGAGCTGGCTTCGGTGGTTAGTTTCCAGGCGCTGAAGAATATCACGACGGGGGAAGGGGGCGCCGTTCTGACCAACGATAAGGCCTTAGCCCAAAATGTTCGTTTACTGTGCAATCATGGTATAGAATCGGCCTGTGATCCTGATGAGCCCTGGCGTTACGATATTATCGAGCCGGGTTATAACTACCGCATCACAGAAAAACAGTGTGCTATGGGGATAGCCCAGTTAGAGCGGCTTCCCGATTTGCAGGAAAGGAGAAACCGTCTTGCGAACCGGTATCTGGAGGCTTTCAGTCCTCACCAGCAAATTAAACTGCCACTTGTACAGGCCGACCATCAGAATAGCTGGCATCTGTTCGTCATCCGAATACCGGAGAGAAAAAAATTATATGATAAGCTTTTACAGGCAGGCTATAAGGCACAGGTGCATTACGTTCCCCTGCACTATTTAAGTTTTCTTCGCCGGGCAGGCCGGGTGCCGCAAACGCCGGAAGCATCAGAGATTTATTACCGTGAATGTTTGTCCCTGCCATTATTCCCGGAAATGCGAGATGAAGATCAGGAAGCGATAATTTGGGTTGTTGAACAGCACATCGCCGGTTTGTAGCTCCGGTTCTGTTATGACGGAGGATGGACTTTCTGCTGATTAGGGTAGCATTGAGCAAAAAACGTAGATATTGTTCTATCTGATCAATTCCGCGGCATCAATTAAGCCACTTTTTCAAAGTCCTGATATCAGGTTTTAAGCTCGCTTAACCAATTACCGGCGTATGAAATCGGAGTTTTTATCCCTTAATCTCTCCGGACGTAAGCCGGTTGCTCCTGCCCTGCGGGGATCTGTTTTTTTTCGGCCAGCCTTTGCACTTTCAGATACTCTTTTCCACATCCGATACAGCGATACCTTTTTAAAGAGATCATCAGTGAGACAAACCGGTCCATAGGCTTGCGCGGCTCACGGATGAGTTTATTTCGACAGTTGTTGCAGTATTTCGAGGTGGTAAAACTTACGGTTCGAAGCCAGGAATAAATTAAAACTACGTCATAAGTAATTACCCCGGCGCAAAAAGCTGCTCCCATCAGGTAATGGGTTTCAAGTGAAAACAGAAAGGATACCCCATGAGCAATCGCCGACTTGAATTCACCCAAAGTTTGCCCCGTAGACTCATATAAAGCAATTGCGGCCTCCTGAATAACTCCGAATCCCAATAGCAGCCCAATGATCATTAAGGTGTTTAAAGCAAGTATTATAAATGCTTTAATGAATTGTGATACCATTTAAAAAAACTTTGTAGAATAAACGTAGATTAAATGTAACTAACCCGACATTATTTTGAAGTCTATATCCATGTAGATTATTAGATGCAAAATACAAACAACTTAGTTGCCAACCAATCGGGCATTGAACCTGTTACATTACTGTAATTATTCAGGAGGAAAAAATGTTACAGGATATGGGGTGATTATCGCATAATATTCTTTTCAGATAAATAAAAAAAACAGATTGAAGAGAGAGACCCCTCACCCGGATCGGAGACAACCCAAAATCTTCACAGGGATTAGACTTACCTTGAATTACAATATTCCTTAAATTGCCGCCCGCGTAAGCAACACTCGAGTGTAAATTTTTTCACCTAAACAGACAGGATATTATAATGGCAAAAGAATTTGACGTCTGTGTTATCGGATCCGGCCCCGGCGGCTATGTGGCCGCTATACGGGCAAGTCAATTAGGATTTAAGACAGCAATTATTGAAAAACGTGATCTCGGAGGCGTCTGCCTGAACATCGGCTGTATCCCTACGAAAGCATTGTTAAAAACAGCCGAAGTCATGGATTATATCAATCATGCCAAAGATTATGGCATTACTGTAAAAGATGTTGATCACGACTTCCCCAAAGTCATCAAACGAAGCCGGAATGTGGCCAACAAGATGAGCAAGGGCGTACAGTTCCTGATGAAGGCCAATAAGGTTGAAGTCATTAAAGGCCACGGCAAGTTCAACAAAAACAAAGAACTTGAAGTGCTTGATGAAAATGGAAAAAAATCTGAGACGGTCAAAGCCGGTAAGTTCATCATAGCTACCGGAGCCCGTGCCCGGGAGCTGCCGAACCTTGAGTTTGATGGCAAAAAAGTCATCAACTACGAGACTGCCATGAAGCTGGAATCCCAGCCCAAGCGGATGCTCGTGGTTGGTGCGGGAGCCATCGGAATTGAGTTTGCCTATTTCTACCACAGCCTCGGTACTGAAGTAACTATCGTCGAGCTTCAGGATACGTTGGTACCGATTGAGGACAAAGATATTGGCAAAGAGCTGGAAAAGATCTACAAAAAATCCGGCATGAATATCTACACCAAGAGTTCGGTGGAGAAAGTCGATAAGAAAGGCAAAACGGTTAAAGCAACGGTTAAAACGCCGAAAGGGGAAGAAACCATTGAAACCGATGTGGTACTTTCAGCGGTCGGTGTGGTAGGCAATGTGGAAGATCTCGGTCTTGATGAAGTCGGAGTCAAATATGATAACGGCAGAATTGAAGTCGACCGCTCTACCTACCAAACTTCGGTTGACGGGATCTATGCCATCGGTGATGTAACCGGTGCTCCGTGGCTGGCTCATAAAGCAAGCCATGAAGGAATCGTCTGCGTGGAAAACCTGGCCGGGATTGATGCCCATCCCATCAACTATGAAAACATTCCGGGCTGTACCTATTGCCAGCCGCAAATTGCTTCTGTCGGGTATACCGAACAGGGAGCAAAGGATGCCGGTTATAAGATCAAAGTTGGCAAATTTCCGTTCAGTGCCAACGGAAAAGCCACCGGCTCAGGCCATACCGAAGGTTTCGTCAAAGTTATTTTTGATGAGAAGTACGGTGAGTGGCTGGGCTGCCATCTGATCGGCGCCGATGTTACCGAAATGATAGCTGAGGCCGTCGTTGCCCGGGAGTTGGAAACCACCGGTCATGAGGTCATCAACGCCGTTCATCCGCACCCGACCATTTCCGAGTGCATTATGGAAGCGGCGGCCGAAGCCTATGGTGAAGGTGTTCACCTCGGCACGCCTCCCAAGAAAAAGTAAAAGCATAATTCTTAGCAGGTAACTCCCGGTCATAATACCGGGAGTTACCCGTTAATTCCGTTATGAAAACGGTTGACGTACTTGATTTGGGCCGTGTGCCCTATAAGCAAACCTGGGATTTACAGACCCGCATACAGCAAACACTGATTGAGCAGAAACGGGCGGTACGCAAGGGGCAATTCAGCGGTGAGCGTCGAAATGATGTATTGCTGTTTGTTGAGCACCCTCATGTGTATACCCTGGAAAAAAGCGGGGATATGTCCAACCTGTTATACGATGAGAACGAACTCAATCAGATTGATGCAGAGTTTGTCAAAATTGATCGTGGCGGTGATATCACCTATCACGGGCCGGGGCAGATTGTAGGGTATCCGATCCTGGATTTGGATCGCCATTTTACCGACATCCATAAATATCTCAGACTTCTGGAAGAGGTCATTATTCGGGTTTGTGCCGAATATGCTGTGATTGCCGACAGGATGGAAGGTGCAACCGGGGTTTGGGTCGGGGAATCTAAGATTTGTGCCATGGGTATCAAGTGCTCCCGTTGGGTGACGATGCACGGGTTTGCGTTCAATATCCACCCGCAGCTGGACTATTTTAATCACATCATTCCGTGCGGCATATCGGATAAACAGGTGAGTAGCCTGAGCGAAATCACCGGCCAGCCGGTTGATGTAGACGAAGTGAAACGCCGAATACTTGCAAACTTCTCAACCGTTTTTGATGTTACCGTAAATCATGTGGAAACACTTCCGGAGATTTACAGTGATCAGGGTTTTAATCAACCTGTAAACTGACTACCTTACGCCATAATTTTTCCAAAGATATTAAGAGCTGATCTTATGATTAAAGAACTTGATGTTATTTCCTCTCCTGAAGAAGCCAAGCGCCGGCCGGACTGGCTGCGCGTGAAACTTCCTGCCGGGAAAAAGTTTAAAGAGGTCAATAACATTATTCAGGAAAACAACCTCTCAACCGTTTGCTCCGAGGCACGTTGCCCCAACATGGGCGAGTGCTGGGGTAATGGAACCGCTACGTTCATGATCCTCGGAGACGTTTGTACCCGGTCTTGCGGGTTCTGTGCCGTTAAAACCGGACGGCCTATGAAAGGGCTCGACTGGGATGAACCCCGCCGAGTTACCGAAGCGGCTAAGCTGATGGGACTTCAGCATGTGGTTCTGACCTCCGTAAACCGGGATGAACGGAAAGACGGCGGGGCGCCCATTTTTGCCGAAACTATTTACCAGTTGCGGGATGCCATTCCCGGCGTAACAATAGAGGTGCTTATTCCGGATTTCAGAGGACTTTGGGATGCCCTTCAGATTGTAATAGACGCCAAGCCGGAAGTGATGAATCATAACCTTGAAACCGTCCCGAGTCTCTACCGGCAGGTGCGCCCGCAAGCCAATTACGAGCGGTCACTTGAACTGCTGAAAATATGCAAAGATCAAGGCTTGCGGACCAAAACCGGCATCATGGTCGGCTTCGGTGAACAACCCGGTGAAGTTTTTAAACTGATGGATGACTGTGTTGATGTCGGCCTCAATGTGTTGACTATCGGCCAGTATATGCAGCCCACCAAAATGCATCTCGACGTTC
>SLQI01000084.1 GCA_007131535.1 Balneolales bacterium
CCGGGTGACCATACATGTAATTGCCATCTACATAAAATCGGAAATCCCGGTCGGTGTCGTAACGGCCCGGATTTTCCAGGCGAATAATCATATCCTGGTACTCAGGCCACTCTCCAACTTCTCCGGCAGGACCAGGCTTGTAATAATTGTTAATGATATTCCCATCTGCCCCTCCGTAAGTGCTTAAAGCGACCCAATTGTACATCACATTATTGAACAATTCCACCTTGAGATCATCACCATCACTATCCATAGGCCGCTTTTCATCAATATACGGGATTCGGTGCCGATTATGGGCAAATAAGTTGTTATGCCAGCTTGAATGATTGGCACGTATAACCCCACCAAAAGATCTGCCTTCATTTACTCCATCCGCATTATACAATCCTTCGGATATGATGCTCCATTGGACCGTTACTGAGTCTGTTTTACCCACATTATCATACCAAGAGCCATTGGAAGAAACGGTCTCATTAGCCCCCCAGCTTGCTGTTATATGGTCTAAAATAATATTTGACGCACCCATAATGCGGATTGCATTCCACTTGCGGCCCCAATCATCCAGTCGTACGCGTAAATAGCGGACTATAACATGATCCGCGCGTATAAGTAACCGGCTATTAAGAGTTATGCCATCGCCTGGGGCTGTTTGACCGGCTATAGTTAGATAGGGGGCGTCAATGTTTATTCCTGATTCCAAATATATAGTACCCGACACCTCAAACATAATTGTCCGCGGACCATCGCGATTTTCAATGCCGTAACGTAGCGAACCGGGACCGTCATCGTCCAAGTTGGTTACGTAGTATACATCGCCACCTCGACCGCCCCGGGCATACCGGCCGAATCCTTCGGCGCCCGGAAAAGCTATCTGGTCGCTACCTGGCTTTACCCCTTCCAAAAAAATTGAGAACTCACCAATGGTAAATTGTCGGATAAATGCTACGTAAATAGCTCCCAAAAACAGTAATGATGTAAACAGTACCGGATAAAATCGTTTCAAAGTATTTCTATCTTTCTTTATTCGGTTAAACCAACCTCAGATCACCCTCTAACCGGGTCAGCATAGCATCGCCGGATTTAATACTTTGTATAAGTTCCGGATTACCTGAATGAATGAGCATCCATCGGAACCCCGGCATAAATAGTGTGGATTTATAGCCAATACTGCCATAATGCCTCGGGTCAAGGCGACCTACCAGTTCCGCCCCGCCGCCTTGCCGGGCATGATAGCACAGTGCCTGATATACTTGCATCTCCTTTCCTGTTTTGGCTTCGAGCTGAAGCACCTCGCAGACACGGTTTCTTTTCTGGTGATAAAGTACCCATCCGGCAACATGACCATTCCCGGCAACCATTTTTATGGCTTTGAACGGCCCATACCGCTGTTCTGACTCCAACAGGTTTATTCGCCATTGCAAATTATCCAACGTATAGGCCGGTTTCAGAACTACCGATTGACGTGGGTTTTGGATTAAATCAAACAGTTCCTCAACTTCCAGTTCCTTTATTTCAACATCCGGTTTTTTAAATTTAAAAGGTGAACCGGGTAAGTGGCTCATTACGGTATCTCCAACCTTGCAGAGAGGAGAGATCAATGGTGATAAATACTCACTGCACAAATGGTTTCGCAATACATGATGAGGTTTCAACATCTGCCGGAAATATATGGAATGAAGCTCACCTTTTGTTCCTCCACATTGCTCCCAGAGTGATTTGGCTATATCGGTAGCACTATCAGCGAAGCACAAGTCATAGTCTTTTTGCATTAAAGTCTTTAATAACTTAATGGAGGCTAATGCCGCATTTTTTTTTGATCTCACCATCATGTGGCTGCTGTTTGCAGCAATGATATGCTGGCCTTTCCAAATCATGGGTTGTTCGGTAACCCCCAAGAACCCATCCACTTGACCATCTACATTCTCATAGATCAGAGATGCCGTTTCTTCTCTGTTGAATTTATTCTCCAGATACAGCTGCCGAAGTACTCGTTTCTGTTGTTCAACTTCCATCTTCCTGCTCAATGGAATCAACTCTCTCGACATGGCAGCCACTTCGCCAAGATCACGTTCTTCAAAGAGTCGAATATTTCCTTTTTTATTGCCAACCGTACTGGATTTGCGCCCCCCCAATGATACGGCTTCAGGCTGTCGGTTTGCCATACATGCGAATGGTTTGATTGAACTCCGGTTTACCCGGTTATTAATGCCTGTAAGAAAAATGGTAGTGTCGTTAGAAAACGCCAGGATCAAGGTGTGCGAAGCTCCCAAAAAGCGCAGTGTACAAAGCGTACATGAGCATTTTTGAGACGAGCAGAACGCCGATATGGCATTTTCTTACAGACACTATTTAGAAATACAGAGCGTCAAACCATCAAATACCGTGCCCTTAGAAAAAAGTCTGTCAGGTATATTTCAACCTGACAGACCTTGTTGGATTACTTCACAAACATCATGGATCTTGTCTGTACAAAATCGCCCGCCTCAAGACGGTAGATATATGTACCACTGGAAAGATCAGAAGCATCAAATGTTACTTCATACCGGCCTGCTGATTGTGTTTCATTAACCAACGTGGTTACATGTTCCCCTAACATACTGTAAACCACCAGTCGCACCGATGCCTGCTCAGGCAGCTCGTACCTGATCTGAGTCTGCGGATTAAACGGGTTAGGGTAATTGCTATACAGATTGAATTCATCGGGCTGATCCTGCCCATCCTCAGCACCTACGCTTATTGAAGTCTGGATGCTTTGTGTTGCTGACCAGCCGCTGCCTCCGGCATCATTAAAGGCTTCCAGTCGCCAATAATAATCGCGGCCGCCCTCTAAATCAGATATATATACTTCCGTCTCTTCAGAGTTTTCTACATCTAAAACCAACGCTTCAAACTCTTCATCTTTAGAGAGTTGAACATTATACCTGTCAGCACGTTCAAACTCATCCCACTCAAGAAGAACATCACCTTCCTGCACTTCATCTACATTTTTTGTCCGCCACCCCGGTGGGACTTGTGGCGGACGCAGTTCGGTCGTAAAACTCCAGGGGGAAGACCAGGCTGTCATTTGATTATTTACTTCAGCCCTGACACGCCAGTAATACGTAGTTGTATCCGTGACCATCTCATCAATTATCGCCCCGGTATCGTCAATTTCTTTTATAACAAGACTGTTGTTATCAAATGCCGGACTTGAGCTTACTTCAAGTTCATAAGATGAAGTACCTTCCAGACTTTTCCATTCAACGGCAACCGGTATCTCGATATCTTCAGCGCCATCTTCAGGACTATGCAGCTCTGGTGCCAGTTCTCCATTCATGCGAGTCTTAAAGCTCCACTCATCACTCCAGGGACCTTTTTGCTCCCCGTTTACGGCACGTGTGCGCCAGTAGTACCGGGTATCAAAATCCAAATCTTCAACTTGCATAGAAATCAACCAATCATTATCAGATTTGGTTTTAACCATTTCACCTGAATCAGCTGTACTTAAAATGCCATGTTCGTGAACTCCATGGGTTGATACGGTTGATTCAAAGTTCTCATCCTTTGACACCTGCAACTCATAGTCCTCAGCATCTTCCACAGGCTGCCAGTGCAAATACAAGCTGGTCGGATGTTGCATTTCGCCATCCTCCGGGTTTTCCAATTCCGGTTTAGCCAAAATAACTTCATCGTCATAACTTGGGTGCCGATCCAGAAACTTACCCTGCGGATCAGCCAGCCACGCCAGATATTCATCGAGATTAGTGTAGCCGTCACCATTTCGATCCCGATTGCCTTCATCGGAATCACCAATTACAAGATCGTGCTCTTCCTTCCACCAGTCCGGCAACCCGTCACCATCTGAGTCGACCGGGGGCTCGGTGGACTCCAGCTCCGGATAACCGCCCACATCATGACCGGAGTCGATGATGCCGGTTCCCGCGCCATAATCCCCGCCAAATTGAGCCGTACCGGTGCGCACCTCCTCAACTATTCGTTTGTCAATAGCATCACGGCTTAAAGAGGCACCGGCTCTTTCCAGAACTGCTTCGTAGGCTTCTTCGGCACTAACTTCCTTTCCAAGGGAGGGATAGTCAAAGGGAGTATGGGCACGGTTTTGCTCTTCGCTGGTGTTTCGGAATTGTACGCCACCATTCCAATTATCTTCGGTTATCTCCTGGTGACCATACATGTAATTACCATCTACATAAAACCGGAAATCCCGATCGGTGTCGTACCGGCCCGGATTTTCCAGGCGGATAATCATATCTTGGTATTCTGGAAACTCCCCCACATCACCGGCAGGGCCTGGTTTATAGTAGTTATTGACTATATTACCATCTGCGCCCCCATAAGTACTTAATACAGCCCAGTTGTACATCACATTATTATAGAGTTCCACTTTTAAATCATCCCCGCTACTCTCCATAGGGCGTTTTTCATCAATGTATGGCGTACGATGCCGATTATGAGCAAACAGGTTATTGTGCCAGCTTTCATGATTGGCACGTATCACCCCACCAAAGGATCTTCCCCGCTCTACTCCTTCAGCATTATACAATCCTTCAGATATGATGCTCCACTGGACCGTAACCGAATCAGTTTTATCCACATTATCATACCAAGAACCATTGGATGAAAGGGTTTCATTAGTTCCCCAACTTGCCGTCACATGATCCAAGATAATATTTGATGCATCCATTATTCGGATTGCGTTCCAGCTTCTCTCCCAATCGTCCAGTCTTACACGCAAATAACGGACAATGACATGATCCGCGCGTATAAGTAACCGGCTGTTGAGAGTAATACCATCGCCTGGTGCTGTTTGACCGGCTATGGTAAGATAGGGATCATCAATGCGGATATCAGAATCCAGAAAAATTGTACCTGATACCTCAAACATAATTGTCCGCGGCCCATCGCGATTTTCAATGCCGTATCGCAGCGAACCCGGACCGTCATCGTCCAGATTGGTTACGTAGTATACATCGCCACCGCGGCCGCCCTGGGCATACCGGCCGAATCCTTCAGCGCCCGGAAAAGCTATCTGGGTGTTGGATACTTGCGATGGTGAAATCACATCTGAGTTTTCATAAGCCTCTGTATTTATGGGTACAATACTCAGAAAAAACACCATAAATACACCTGTAGATAAAACAATTATCTTGTGCATACAGCTCCTGTTACATTTGGGGGTTTTACTTTTACTCGCCAGAGTAAAGCCACTTATAAAGTGTTGCCCTCGAAGCTGTATACATGAATGATTGAGCTACACCCCGGTCAAAGGGTTACATCACAAGTGAAGAAGAAGCCACCTGCAACAATCGATATAGACCGGCTATAACAACCGATTCATCCATCAGTGTGTAAAAGCAACATCGCATTTACACACCAATTTTAAGCAACAACTACTACAAAATCATCCTTTATGTAATATTTTTTATTACAAACTCAACACAGTATAAGCTACACCATTTTTAACTGAAGTTTAACTTATTACACCCCTTACTTTTCGGCACACATTACCATTACTTTACTAATTTATTTTTAGCAACAAAGCATCTCCTACATCAACAATTCACTATAATAGCAATATCACATCCTATATATACTATAACACATTATAATCCATATACATAGCAAGAATTATAAAATCTGTCAAGATAGAATCATCAAATTATTACTATTATAGTATATTGTGAGAAATCTATTTCCTACTTGTACAAATATTGGGTAATGGCTTACTTAAGGCAGGCAAAAGTTGAACTTTTATCAAGTAAACCGTTATAGTCCGCTGAGGTGGGCAAATGCGGACTAATTGGAGGCTGACCAAAAAGTAAATTTTTGAACTTGGCAACCTAAAAAATTTAACCGTCATCCCGGAAGGAAGCCGGAGGTACGACGGCTTATTATCCGGGATCCAGGGTTAAAGGCTAATATTTTGCATATTTACTGGATCCTCCCACGGGGACGCCTGTTGCACGGATAATCCTTCCGCTGTCGCTTCAGAATTTCCAGGATGACTCCTAAATTATTTAAGCTAGTTTTGGACAAATATGTCTTTTTAGACAGCCTCCAAACGAAAGTAATCAGTTGTCCTAATTAGTTTGGTTTAACTCGTATATCAGCATATTCTTTCCAATGCTGTTACCATTTTTGGGGCTACCTTCTCACCGAAAACTTCCGGCGGTTTTCCAACGGGGTTATGAGTTTTTATGAGCGTTACCAGCTCATCGCTTTTTGGATTTATAAGCTGATTCCAACCAGCCTCCACCGTTTCTGTCCACTCAGTTTCACTTCGCAGTGTATTACAGGGGGTTCCAAGTATATACGCTTCCTTTTGAATACCCCCTGAATCCGTAATAATTTTTCGGGCATTTCGCTGCAGTGAAAGAATGTCCAGATACCCGACCGGATCTATGAGATGCATCTCTCCGACTGAATCGGGCAGGCTTTTACGAGTACGGGGGTGAACCGGAAAAACAACCGGATAATCCAACTCACTTAATTGTCGAATCAGATTCTGTAGTAACTGCGGATCATCTACATTAGATGGCCGGTGCAATGTCAGCAAATAGTAGTTGCCAGATCTCAATCCGAGTTTTTCCGGGTATACGGAGTTGTGCTCAGCCTTTTTAACCAAATACTGCACTGAGTCCACCATAATATCACCGGTAAGGGTACTTTTGTTATCAAGATCTTCTCTTTTGAGATTATGCATTGCCGTATGGGTAGGGGCTAACAGCAAATCGGAAATATGGTCTGCGACAATTCTATTTATTTCCTCCGGCATTATAGGGTTGAAACTTCGCAGGCCGGCTTCTATGTGAACACATGGAATATGCAATTTTGATGAAGCTAATGCTCCGGCAAGAGTTGAATTTGTATCCCCAAATACGACAACCGCATCCGGCTTTAGCCTTATAAACTCCTCTTCCAAAGCAATTAGCATCCTGCCGGTTTGTTTTCCATGATTTCCTGATCCTATTTGCAGATTAATATCCGGTTCCGGTATACCCAACTGCTCAAAAAACAATCCCGACATATTTGCATCATAATGCTGACCGGTATGAATAATAATCTCTTGATGATAATTTCGTAATTCACGAGAAAATGGTCCGAGCTTAATAAACTGCGGACGTGCACCGACTACTGATAAAACTCTCATAACAATTTTATGTGATGATAAAGATACTCACGGGATAACCGATCCTACTCTCTTGATACCCTATTCCGGATTCGTAGAGAACTTTTCATTCACCCTAAGATTTATGAAATCATTCTCATTGAACATTTGTTAGGTTGCTCAATCGAGTCGGAGAGGGAAACGTACCTGAATATTATGGCTTTCTTTTACCTGGTATGCTTCAATTTTTGTTGTCAATAATTACAGGTTGACAGTTTGAGGACCCGGAATTAGCCCTTGCCGAAATATTGGTTTTATATTTCTTTCATCTCTTATTAATTAACCATTCAGGCGACATCGGGTAAATGCGGTTCCAAAAACGTGTAGTGATACTCAGGATCTTTGCTCAATGTGTTTAAACTGTCGGGATAATTCAGTATCAACCATGTAAAAAAGGCGGTAACGTCGATATTTTCACGTAACATTGATGCCCGTTGCTTCTGATTACTTACCTTACGGTTATGATCATTCATCAACTCATCTGTGGTAGAAAACAGTTCATCAGGATTTTCAGGATGTACCCCTTTCGTTAATTGATATTTATTTTCGAGCTCCTCCAGGACTCCTATCCTGCCTGAAAAACTTGAAAACCGAATAGAGGGGGTCCCCAGAACGGCTGATTCTACAGCCATACTTTGACTATCTCCGACAAACATATTTGCGAAATAGAGTAAGTGATGTATATCCAAGGAATCTATCCTGAGCTTGTACGGCTCGAATTCTTCGGGAAGATCACGTTCCGAGGTTATATACACATCACCCATAGTGGTTAAGTATTCGATGTATTCTTTTGCCAGGGCATTATCAAACCCTTCAATACCATTATCATGATGCGCATTC
>SLQI01000063.1 GCA_007131535.1 Balneolales bacterium
AAATATTTTCTTAACTTCAGCCCCGCTGAACTCAGATTTTGACTTCGGCAACAATACATCCGCCCCGACTTCCTGCCATTGGCTATCATTTCTGGAGCTATAGGCTGCCTCCAGAGCTCGTTGCGTATGAGTTGCCTCTTCAAATGTAGGTGAGATATTTGCCTGTTTTGCGATCGCTCCGGCTAATGCTTCGCTAAGCATGTAAAACGGAGAAAGTTCAGCTGCTCCGGGGATCGAAGAAATCTGAAAATTCGGAGGAATAGCTACACGCTCACGATTGCCACTATAATCATACAGAAATAATTCCGTGTCGTTCCTCAGATATAAAACCCCCTTTTCTCCGTAAAAGGCAAATTCATCAACCGGTTTCCCCGGATACATGGTATCCAGATTTACTGTAGCCTTTACTCCATTATGAAACCTCAGCAGTAATGTGCCGCTATCATCACAGACCGTATGCAGTGGTTCGTCATGTTCGTCTACACGATCTGTGATATTTTGAGTTTCTGTATATTTCGCCCAATTTATACCACCTGCCACCCTGAGCAGGTAGTCGATATCGTGAGGGGCATATCTCCAGAAAGCTCCTCCTCCCTTGCCCTGGTCATACTTCCAGGGAGTTTTAATTTTACGGCTCATGCCTTCATCATTACGGATGAGCCGGTTCACTGAAGCCAGGCTGCCGATTTTTCCGGTCTGAATTAAATGAATCGCATACTTTCGCGCCGGCAGATAGTTAAGGTGATGATCCACCACCGCTACTCTTTCTCTCTCCCCGGCAAGCTCCGTTAACTCCTCTGCCTTATTGACATCCAGCACCAACGGCGCTGTAACCAGTACATGTTTGTCATTCAACAGAGCCTCTTTGGCAATTTCGTAGTGGCTGTGCGGCGGAGTAGCTACAAGTATAAGATCTGTTTTGCGATTGGTCACCAACTCTTTCCAGTCAGTAAACGCATACCGGAAACCGATTCCCTTTTTTACCCTTTTTGATTGATTATAATCAAGAGAAGTGACTCCGTATAAGGAAAAAGAGTTATTGACCTGTAAAGCCTGTGCCTGTATCCCGGCACCATAGCCGACCCCGACTAAACCCACTTTTATCATTTGATACCCGAAATATTTAAATCGTTTAAAAAGCCTTGTTACTTATCGTCTATTTTGGATTTCTATAAACAAGCTGATTGAATTATAGTGATCTTCTTATGAAACTTAAATTTATCTTGCCTCCGGTGTTGAGCAAGACTATTATAGGCGTAAAGACTACAACCAAAATCATCATGACGGCATGGGTAACAAAAGCATACGCAATACCTATCGTTACCGGCACACTGTATAGTACCACCAAGGTCTGGGTTACAAACCAATGATACGTTCCCACCCCGCCAGGCGAAGGCAAGGCTACTCCAATGGCGGAAATAATCATGACCACCAGGGCCTGAGTAAAACCCAAACCATATTCTGTAGTCAACCCGAAAGCAGTAAACGGTATATACGCCATGAGCGCATATCCCAACCATATCAAAATCGTAGAAATTACGAATGCCGGCCAGTTTTTCATCCGGAATATAGCCGTAAGGCCATAAATGAAATTTTTTAATGCTCCTTCTATGCGTTCGGCTATGCGCCGCCCGGTTTCACTTTTTTTGCGCCAAACTTTTATAGCCAGATATCCCAAGTAAATCAACAAGAGTCCGGTTATTGCTAAAAGAATAAGTCCGAACAATTGCTGCCACTCTCCAAGCCAGTTCAAATAAGCAAATGTTTCTTCCCCGAATAGCCGTTGCAGGGTAGCCATATCCGTTACAATATACACCACCACCCAGCCGACGAGTACCAACATGCAGGCGAAATCGATAACTCGCTCAAGTACAACTGTACCGAGGACATCACTGGTACTCATTTCTGTTTTTTGTGCTACATAAACCGAGCGGGAAACTTCTCCGAGCCTTGGAACGGCATAGTTAATCAGATAGCCGACCATCACCCCTGCAAACAATGTATTCCGTTGATGTTCGATACCCTGCCTTTTTACCAATAGCCTCCAACGCTCACTCCTAATATAATGGCTCAGGATAGCAACGATGGTATAGGGAGCCAGCCACCAGTAAGATATGCCCTGCATATAGGCGATAACCTCGCGGATATCAATATTCCTGATTACCAGCCAAAGAAAAAAGACGGCAATTAGTAAACCGGCACTGAATTTTGCTGCTTTTCGCATCATGCCGGTCAGATTACTCCCTCATATCCACGATTTCTGCATCCTCCGGGTACTCCAATGTGAAAACATCTTCTTCCGGTCTATCGAAAGAAGCTTCCCGGAAGGTGGTTGAGTAAGAATTTCCGGTTTGATCCGTGGCTTGGATGGATTCCGGTATCAGATTATCTCCCAGCTCAATTTTTACTTCCCTCAATTCCTCAAACGGATCTTCGGTAACAAGGGAAATTATTATCTTCGAATTTTCCCGACGTTCGTCAATGGTGAAAATCTCATCAGAAAGATTTAATAACCGCGATGGGGCAAAGTCATCTTCTTCAGGCTCATAACTGCTGATGATCAATCTATTTTCGGCTTCATTATATACCCTGGAAATGTCATCTATTACCAAAACCTGTTGGGTTCCTACATCAATTTTATAGCGGTCCTTACCGATCCATATTCTGCCGGTATGCTCTTCCACATTTCCGGTATACTGATCTTCGAATACATGCACCATTTCCCCGTGGAGCACCTCACCAGCTTCAAGTTTATCCCGGAGTTGGTCCAGGGCACTGTTTTGCACATGAATGCCTCCGGCGATAAATAGTATCAAAAAGACGAAAATACTTTTAATCATTTAATGCTTCTAATAAATCGTTAAGCTCTTCCTCGTCTGCAACCAGAACTTCTCTTGCAGCACTTCCTTTACTGGGTCCTACTATACCGGCCATATACAGTTGATCCACGATACGGCCAGCCCGGTTATAACCCAGCTTTAATTTTCTCTGAACGAGTGAAACCGACCCTTTCTGATGAAGAACAACCACTTTGGCAGCTTCCTCGAATAATTCATCCCGCTCTTCCAGCTCGCCGCCACCTCCGTTTTCGGCTTCATCGGGGAGCGGCAGATGATAGGGCCGGTTATAGCCCTCCTGTTCTCCGATAAATTCTGTAATGCGTTCCACCTCATCCGTTGAGACGAAAGCATTTTGAATGCGCACCATACCGGCACCACCGGAAAAGAGCATATCTCCTTTTCCAACCAGCTGTTCAGCTCCCATCGTATCGAGGATAGTTCTCGAGTCAACTTTCGATGCCACACGATACGCTATACGTGCCGGAAAATTGGCCTTGATGGTTCCTGTGATCACATTCACCGAAGGCCTTTGAGTAGCCAGCACCAAATGTATCCCTACCGCCCGGGCAAGCTGCGCAATGCGGGCAATGGGTTCTTCAATGGCCTTACCGGCTGTCATCATCAGATCGGCCATCTCATCGATAATCACGACGATATAGGGCAGGTTCCGGTGACCTTCTTCCGGATCCAATCCTCCTTTTTTGAATTTCTTGTTATAGGATTTGATATCCCGCACCATGGCCAGTTTCAGTAAATCATACCGGTTATCCATCTCTTTACAGACACTGTTGAGAGTCTCCAGCACTTTTTGTGTATCGGTGATGATCGATTCTTCTTCACCGGGAAGCGAAGCCAGATAATGGCTTTCCATTTTCCGATACAGACTCAGCTCAATTTTTTTCGGATCAACCAGTACAAATTTCAACTCCTCCGGATGACATTTATACAGTAAGCTGGTAATGATGGTGTTTATCCCGACCGATTTACCCGAACCGGTTGCCCCGGCTATAAGCAGGTGAGGCAGCGAGGCGAGATCAAGCATGAACACCTCGTTTTCAATAGTCCGGCCGAAAGCGATCGGCAGACTCTGGCGGGTTTCTACAAACTTTTTGGTTTTTAGCAGCGATTTAATGTAAACCGTCTGGCTCTTCCGGTTCGGAACTTCTATACCGACTTTTGATTTGCCCGGAATAGGTGCAATAATCCGTAAGCCCCGTGTTGCCATCGCCATTTTGAGGTCGTTGGCATAGCTTTCAATTTTGCTGATTTTCACATCCGGAGCCGGTTGAAGTTCATAGAGCGTGACGGTAGGCCCCACAATCGCTTCAATACCTGTTATCTCAATGCCATGTCGTTTTAGCTTGTCGAGGATGATCATCTTGTTGGAATTGATCTCCTCGAAATCAACTTCATTTCCTTCTTCCGGAGGGCTATCCAGTAAGTCGAGTCCCGGAAATTTATATTTGATGACCGGCTGCTCTTTGGCTTTGTTTTTATTTTCTTTTTGGAGAGCTTTTTCCCCGACCTCTTCTTCCTCTTTGCCTACATATACCGAAATTTCGAGGTCATCCTCCTCTTCACCTTTTGCAGCTAATGCTTTCCCATCTTTTTTGGTATCGGCGTCATCACCGGCGGGGGTTTCAGGTGAATCTTCTGAGGGTTTATCTAATATCGCTCTGGGCGGCCGGTTTTCGATATCAGCTTCTTCCTGCTGTTGTTTCTTGATCCGATTCTTCTCGGTCTGACTTGATTGCGTTATGATGTCATCAAGCGATGCTTCCCCGGCCGTTTCCGCTTCGCTTTGTGAATTTTGTTTAGAATTACTCTCATCAGACACGCTTGAGGATGCTGCGGGAGAAACCTTTGTATCTTTCGAACCGCTCTCTTTTTGAGGATTTTCGAATAAATCCGCCTGAACTTGAGACTTCTGCTTTTTATTCCTGCCCATCCATTCTTTAACACGATCAATCGTTGCCTGAATGTCCCGATCCACCAAAAACAACAGAGCAATGATGGTTAAACTACCGAGAATAATAATCGGGCCAAACTGACCGGTAAATGACATTAAAAACTGAGCGATCACAATTCCTGCCGAACCACTCCAGGCCGCGGTTACCATATCCTGATCCAGATAAAGCCAACCACAGATGGATGCGGCAAGTACCATCACACTAATATAATACACCGACCATGGCAGCATCGAATGCAGCGGCCGGTGACGAAATATCTTCCAGCCTATCACAAAAGCAAGGGCTGCAATAAGTAAAGTTGGGTAACCGAACAATATATCTACAAAGAAATGTGCCAAATAAGCCCCCAACGGCCCCAAGCCGTTTTGGATGCGAAGGGCCGGTGTGGAATCCAGTTGCATCAACTCAGAGAAACTGACACTGCTGATAATGGCGTAATCTCCGCTACGGTACGTACCAATACTCAGCGCAAGAAGTACAGCCAGAGCCATAATAACAATGCCGAGCATCTCAAGTTTTCGTTCCGGCTTGAGTATCCCCTTTTTCTGTGCAGGTTTGTTCTGCTTATTTTTGGCTTTTTTCTTATTTGCTGCCATCAACTAATCTAATGACCCCTTCTTTCCAAACCGGAAGTACCGGCATCTGATTTAACTTGCTACAAAATGAAATATCGACATCCCCGAATTCATTAATCAACCACTCACCGTGGTTGGAGTGCTTCAGTACATCGTAGATATTATCCCCGAATTTTTCATACAGGCTATATGCCACTTTAGCCCCATCGGTTTCATGACCATCAAGCTGCCCGCCCGTGAGTCCATAGACAATGGCTCCGGCACATAAGATATCTTCAATTGCCAGGCGGTTGCGTGTTCCGGCGCAAACAAGCAAAACTTCAGTTTCGGCCTCTTCTAATTCTTCGATTACCCGGCCTAAGTTAAGGAACGTGGCAACGATTACTTTTTTTGCCAAATGACTTCGCCGGATAGCACCGGTCCCATTGGTTGTTTTCAGGATGATGGTTTTATCCTCCACACTTTCTCTTTGGTATTCCAGCGGAGAGTTTCCAAGCTTATAGCCATCGATTCGGTGACCATTGTGCTCGCCACAGAGCAGGTAGTTTGACGAATCAAGGTTACCGGCGATTTTACTCGCTTCTCCCATATCGGCAACAGGAATTACCCCCCTGGCGCCATTTACCAGGGCTGTAGTTATGGTTGACCCTGCTCTCAAAACATCAACAACCACCACTACTTTTCCCTTTAATTCATCTTCTGAAAAAGCATGGGCTGTGGAAAATACATCAACCTGTGTTGCCATCCGGTTTACATTTATTATTTCTTTTTGATGAACGGCGGTTTTACAAGCTCAGCTGAAACCGCTTTATTTCGAATCATAACAGAAACTTCGTTTCCGGGTTCTGCTACGTCACTATTCACATAAGCCATTCCGATTCCATAATCCAGGACAACAGAAAGGCCTCCGCTGGTAACTTCACCGATCTCCTGCCCCGAGTTATCGGCTATTTTGTAGCCTTTTCGCGGAATCTTTTTCGGCTCCGTCATTTTAAATCCGATTAACTTACGAGCCGGACCTTCCTCTTTTACTTTCTGAATGGCTTCTCTTCCGATGAATTCACCTTTTTCAAGTTTGGTGATCCATCCGAGACGAGCTTCAATAGGTGTTGTTTCCTCGGTTATATCATTGCCGTACAGTGCAAGTCCGGCCTCCAGGCGTAATGTGTCCCGAGCGCCCAAACCGGCTGGCTCCAATTCAAACTGCTCACCTACGCGCATCAATTCATTCCAGATCTTAACCGGATCATTTGTTTCGGCATCAAAATACAGTTCAAACCCTTTTTCTCCGGTGTAGCCTGTAGCTGATATTACAACATCTTGGGCTCCGGCAAAGTCTCCGGTATCAAAATGGTAGAACTTAATATTATCGATATCTACGGAAGTCAGCTGCCGAACAATCTCTGGAGCTGCGGGCCCTTGAACAGCCAACAGGCATGTTTGATCCGATTTATCTTCTACTGTAGCATCAAACGTATTTTGTGATTGAATCCATTTAAGATCCTTTTCTTTATTAGCCGCATTCACGACCAGCATATACTTCTGGTCAGCTAACATATAAACGATCAAATCATCGATAATTCCGCCGTTATCGTAACACATGGCTGAATATTGGGCTCGACCCGGAAAAAGTTTCGTGACATCATTTACCGAGATGTACTGAATCAAATCAGAAGCTTCGGGTCCGGATACGATAAATTCCCCCATGTGCGATACGTCAAATAAACCGGCTTTTTCACGCACGGCCATATGTTCTTTTCGGATACCGGCATATTGTACCGGCATATCAAAACCACCGAAATCAATGATTTTAGCTCCAAGTTGCTCATGAACTGTATAAAACGGCGTTCTTTTACCCATATATTATTTCACTCCACTAATTGGCTTAATAGTAAAAATCTCACTAAACAGGCTATCTTTTATAAACTCGTAAGATACTAAACGAGGCTAACTTCATCTAACTATTAAAAACTTATAGAAATTTACAGGCTACATCATCGAATTGAACCAAACACCTGTAACTGTAAAAACGCTCCAGATCAGACACTTGCAACCTGATAGAATTAGCGCACACTCTTTTTTAACAATGGCATAGATGTACCACACTCCGGCTAAAAGTCAGAGATTGCACGTAAAACACAAAAACCCCGACGCGGCAACTCCGGTCGGGGTTTTTCAATTTCAGCGCCGTCTGTATTTTGAAACTACTTGCGTTCCTGAATTCGGGCGGCTTTACCAGTGAGGTTACGGAGATAAAAGATTTTAGCTCTGCGTACCTTACCTCGTTTTTTCACTTCAATTTTGGAAATGAAGGGAGAGTGTAACGGGAAAATTCGCTCAACTCCAACATTGCCGGACATCTTACGAACAGTAAATGTTTTGTTTGCACCACTGCCGCGCTTTTGTAAAACTACGCCCTGATACTGCTGGATACGCTCTTTTTCACCTTCACGTACACGGTAGTGAACATTGACGGTATCACCGGCGTCAAATTCCGGCAGATCATCACGGACCTGCGTTTCTTCAACTAATTTTAATTTTTCCATAACGCTATTGCTGCCATTCCTGATTTTGCTGTT
>SLQI01000162.1 GCA_007131535.1 Balneolales bacterium
GTACTCATCTTCCTGAATTTCCGAGCCGTCGGGCTTCAGACAAATCGAAGGCCGGAACCAGGGTTCGTGGGAAATGACGACCTGGTTATCACCGGAAACCACGATGTCAAATTCTACCGTATTTACGCCCTGATCGATAGCCATCAGAAAGCCGGGAATGGTGTTTTCCGCAAACATACCCATAGCGCCGCGATGCCCTTGCAAGTCGAAATCCTCAATCTGACCGTAGCGGTCAGTTGGTGGAGCGCATTGGCTTAGAAGCAGTAGCAGTGAGATTACTGGGATTCGGTAACTTTTATACATGGACTGTTTTAGAGGGATGTGGAATAGATATTTTTATCCGGCAAAAGCTACTTGGAAACGGTGATCTGTTCGATTATCACATGATCTACCGGTTGATCGCGATATTCGCTGTCACTGCCGTAGGTCTCAGTAGTAGCGATGGATTCCAGGGTTTCCGTGCCGGATATCAGTTGTCCGAATGCGGTGTACTCACCATCAAGCCGGGGAGCTTCTCCGTGCATGATGAAAAACTGACTCCCGGCGCCCTGCGTTTTATCCGCCACCCGCGCCATGGAAAGAACACCGGGCTGATGGCTGATATCATTGAATTCATGCGGAATATTGAAAACCGGACCGCCGCTGCCGTAATCGCCGCGATCATCGCTTCGCGTATCAGGGTCGCCTCCCTGAATCATGAAATTTTCAATAATGCGGTGAAATTTCAGTCCGTCGTAATACCCGCTTTCGGCCCTTGCCACAAAGTTGAAAACATGGATGGGAGCCTTATCCGGAAATAACTCCAGCTCCATTTCTCCGTGATTGGTTTTAATGGTTACCGTAATGCCTTCAAGCTGGCCCGCCAGAAAATCGATACGCTCTTTGATTTCCTTCATGGGGGCAACTTCGTCCCGGAGTTGCTCATGTTCGCTCTTCAACTCCTCATGTTCGGCGACCAAATCTTTAAACTGTTGTTGAAGTTCACTTTTTTCCTGAGTGAGTCTTTCCATTTCCGCATTTTGGCAGCCAAATTGAAACAGGGAAAGAACCAGGATTACAAGAAAAACAGCAATTCGATACATGACGGGTATATGTTGGTTGAATGAACGGGTTAGACGCAGTGAATATAATATTTTCCGTGGAAAAGAGGGGGTATTTGTGCTTGATCAAAACACCTGCCACTTAACTCTGAAACCTGAGTTCGTTTATTCCTGCTGTTTAGACTATTTCTTTAAGCGGATGATAATTAGTTGCTTATATTATCCTTCCGTTCATTTTGATTGATCCCCACAGGGACAGGCAAAAAGAACCAAAAAATCACCGGCTGATCGATAAAAAGCCGGCCTGTCCCTGTGGGGAAAATCGATTCCGTTCCGCTAAAATAATCCGAAGGTCCTTCTACTTTCATCAAACCGGGTTTACCCTCCTCACCGGTGCGGATTCTTTTTAAACGCTCCACTACATCGATTTTCTTATCGGCTTTTTCTCGAAAGGCCGGACTCTTTTCATTCTTGTTGCTTACACACCGGTTTGTTTTTGTTGACCTGCAGTTAGAATTGAACTCAGGTCTGCAAGTTAAATCCGTTCTGAAAATTCCGCAGGGAGAGGTGCTATTGGTCCCGGGGTTGCGTTGCGCTCCATTTTCCGGACCGGTGACAGGACTAATATCGGCTGTCCTCCGCTTCGTCACGGACGTTGTCTTGTCAACAACATCAACCCGAAAAATCCGTGTTTAATCCGCGAAAATCCGCGGTTTTAAAAAATCTGTACTATAAAGTTCCCCGGTCTATTTCAATTCTTCAGCCGTGAATTCAAATTCCTCACGGTTAGCAGCATCCATGACACCACTGCCGGTTGCCGTTTCCATGATGATGACCACTCCCTCGACCGGCTCGCCCTTCCAGGCATTGAAGGCAAATCGGGCTATTTCATGTGCCTTATCTTCGTCATTGTCAAACGCTGCCTCCGGTTCAATAGTGAGGCGAATCCGGTTTTCATGAACGCCGGGAGTTCGCAGGGTGTGATCGAACTCCGCTCTGATTTCCCGGGCAAGATCCGCCACATCGGGATCACCCTCACAATTTACAATGAATAGCGGAGCAGCCAGCAGTGATGCAAACAGTAAACTTCGCAAAAGCATAATTCCTCAGTATTTAAAATCCGGTTGGATACGGAAGATGGGGTGTTTGGCAGTTGATCACCCGGAAAGCAAGTATCTCCCGGTCAACTTCCAAACACCCGTATCAACTAACCTTAGTAGTACATCGGCGCGCCTGGTCCGAGCGGAATCCCGAACAAAATCCAGATGATAATGACGATCATACCGGCTAAGCCAAAAGCTATCGAATATGGCAGCATCGTAGCGATGATGGTGCCGATGCCGATGTCTTTTTTGTACTTCTGAGCGAAAATAATAATCAGCGGGAAGTATGGCAGCAGCGGGGTAAGTACATTGGTGAAGGAGTCACCAACCCGGTAAACGGCCTGGGTGAGTTCAGGAGAGTAGCCCATATTCATCAGCATGGGAACAAATACCGGAGCCATAATTGCCCACTTGGCCGAGGCACTGCCGATAAAAAGGTTAAGTAACGCACTGATAATCATAAACGAAATGATCAGCGGAATGCCGCTAAAGCCAATGGCCTGAAGAAAATCAGAGCCTGAAACAGCGAGAATCACTCCGAGATTTGACCAGTCGAAAAAGGCAATGAAGTGGGCAGCCACAAATGCCAGTACGATATAAGCCCCCATGTCGGCCATTGTATCGGAGGTCATTTTAGCCACATGTTTATCATCTCTGATCTGTCTGGTAACAACGCCGTAAACGAGTCCGGGGATGAAAAAGAAAAAGAGCATTAAGGCAACGATACTTTGCAGAAACGGTTCGATGCTTTCTACCATCGTATCGTAAGTACCCGGTTCGGCCCGAAGGATGCCTTCGGTGGGAATAACCATAGCTGCGACCACAACCAAAAAGAACAGCACGGAGATTCCGGCCCACTTCAGTCCCCGCTTCTCATCGTAGGAAAGGGGTTTGTTTTCTTCAACTTCGAAACCTTTTTCCGGCTCATAATTGCCGAGGCGGGGTTCTACCACTTTTTCGGTAATTACAGCCCCGAGAATGGTAAAAATCGGGACGAGCACAATCATCATGTAATAATTGGCGGTTACATCCACATGATAATCGGGGTCAAACAGCTGAGCGGCCGGCGTTGTGAATGAAGCCAGCAGCGGGTCGAGGCTGGTGAGCAGCAGGTTGGAACTGAATCCGGCGGATACCCCGGCAAAGGCGGCCGCCAAGCCGGCAATCGGATGGCGGCCTACTCCGTAAAAGACCACGGCTCCCAGCGGCACCAATACCACATATCCGGCATCAACGGCAAGGCTGGACATCAAGCCGGCAAAAACTACGGCGGCGGATAGCAGCCAATCCGGAACACTGGAAACAAAAGCACGCAAGGCTGTGCCGATCAAGCCGGTTTTATCGGCAACACCGATACCGAGCATAACGACAAGAACAAGCCCCAAAGGCGGGAAGTCGGCAAAGGTTTCAGGCATATCACGAAGAATACGCTGAATGTTATCAGAGCTGAGCAAATTGACGGCTTCAACGCGTTCACCCTCCTGGCCTTCCTCAAGGGCGGGAAGGGTAACCGAAACATTGGCAGCGGAAGTTATAACCGATATGACCAGAACTATAGCAATGAAAATGACAAAAAGCGTAGTCGGGTCGGGAAGCCTGTTGCCAACCCGCTCAATGGTGTCGATAGATCGCTTTAGAAAGTTATTCATAGAGCCTGCATGCTTAATATGATGTACTGTTTGAAGGAATATTAAATCGGTTGAGAAATAGCAAAAAAACAGTGGGTAATCAAGTGAGAATATGAGATTACCGTTTGATGATTTGTATCAACCCGAGACTTCAGCTTTTTTACTCTGAAACATGGAAGACATTCGGGGTGGTATTCCGATCGGTTTTGCTGACCTCCAGATTCTTGAGTCGCCCGTTTTCCAGACTGTAAATCAATCCATGAATGCTAAGCTGCTGGCCCGATGCCCAGGCATCCTGCACAACGGTAGATTGCGATACCTGCTTTACCTGCTGTTCAACATTTAGTTCACTAAGCCGGTTAACCTGGTTTTGCTCCCCTTCGATGGAATCGATTTCCTGTTGATGGGCTAAATATATCTCCTTAATTGGGCGAAGCCAGTTATCCACCATTCCGTGGGGATGCTTTTCCATTGCCGCTTTTACCCCTCCGCAACCGTAGTGTCCGCACACCAGAATGGATTTTACTTTCAGGACTTTAACGGCGTACTCCATCACTGAAAGCACATTCAGATCATTGTGCTGAACTACATTGGCGATGTTACGGTGAACAAACATATCACCCGGCTGCAAACCGGTGATTACATTGGACGGCACTCTGCTGTCGGAGCATCCGATCCATAAGTAACGTGGAGCCTGGCTGCCGGAAAGACGATTGAAAAAGCCGGGATCATTTTGTGTTACCGAGTCGACCCACTCCCGGTTGTTATTGAGAATGCTTTCGAGTTCCTTCATAATTAAAACGTTATTTTTACGGCTGCGAATCTTATATTCTTTTCGTCACTCTGTAGTCGTACCTGAAAGCGCATATTGCGTAAAACAATCAGGTATGGTCTTGCATAAAGTTTATGGGATAACATGGGAAATTAATTCGGCCCGTTTCCACCAATTGCGACTGCCAGAGGCTTTTCAATTTACAATATAAATCGGTACATCTGCATGAAAAAAAATCTGCTGATCATACTCATATTGATATTATCCGGCGCTCCCGGTTTAGCGAGTGCTCAGTCGGAAGCACTATTCGGGGATTATATTGTTTATAGCAGTTTCGGTGCCCCTAAGTTACAACTAACGACCATTGATAACAGCCCTGCGATAGTTGCCGGGGGGCAGCTGGGTGTCATGGCCGATCAGCGACTTATCGTTGCCGTTGATGCTGATTGGCTGGTAACCACCCACCGGTTTGAGGAAGAGGATGAGCAGTATAGCCTGAGTATGGGGCAGGGCGGGGTCATGATGCGCTTTAATATCAACCCGGACGACCTGGTCAATTATAGTGTGAATCTCAGTGTTGGCGGAGGACAGGCCGGAATGAGCCCTTCGGATGGAGATGATCAGAAAAGCGGGTACTTTTTTATAAATCCCAATGCTGAGGTGAACCTGAATTTTACATCCGGTTTTCGTACAGCCCTGGGCTTCGGGTATCGGTATATAAACGGAACAGATCTGCCGGCCGTAACGGATGCCGAATTATCAGCTCCCGTAGTTTCGCTTACTCTAAAATTCGGCGGATATTTCGGAAATTGATATATTCACGTAACCGAAGGCTGCCCAAAAGTTAAGGCATGTATAAATCTAATCGGGCACCTTTTCTTTAGTGTATGTAAGAAAATTCATAGTGTCTTTGGAAAATGCCGGGATCATCGCACACGAAAGGCCTAAAAGCACAGTGAACATGGTGTATATGAGCATTTTGGGGACGAGCGGAATATAGGTATTGGTGTTTTCTTGGAGTCACTAATTAAATCAATGGCCGATTTGGAACCATTTCAACAAAAACTTGAGAGACAGCAAATCTGTGCCCGCAAAATATTTGACCGGGCGCTGCTGAGCGTCAAGCCGGACCATGTTATTGATCGTCACTTCAGGGTAGAAGATAATTCTGTTGTGGTTGGGAAACAGCAATGGAATCTGTCGCCGGGACGGAAGGTCTGGGTTTTCGGAATTGGCAAAGCCGCAGCTGCTATGGCCGAAGCTATTGAGGCCAGATTGGAAAGGGCGATATATGACGGGTTGATTATCGTACCGTACGGGACATCACACCGTTTAGAATACGTTCAGGCTTTTGAGTCGGCTCATCCCTTCCCGGATATCCACAGTTATGCCGCGTCGCTGGAACTTGCGGCTTTGATGCGCAAAGTGAAACCCGGCGATCTGGTCATTTTCCTGTTGAGCGGTGGTGCATCCGCACTTTCTTGCATACCGGCCGGTGATCTGGAGGTTGAGGATATCAACGAAATCAGCCGGCTGCTTTTGAATAGTGGCGCATCCATCCATGAAATAAATACGGTTCGCCGCCACCTGTCGGACAGCAAGGGCGGTAATCTGGCCCGGCTGCTTCCGGAATGTGATGTCATACAGTTGTTGATTTCTGATGTGCCGGGAGATGCATTGCATGATATCGGCAGCGGTCCGCTTGCCTCCGACCCAACCACCTACAACCAGGCGTTGATCGTGCTGAAAAAGTATGAACTAACGAATGCCGCGCCGACCGGTGTGGTGGATCATCTGAAAAAAGGCCGGGGTGGCAATCTCAGGGAAACCGTAAAGCGCAATAATGAGCTCAAGGCTGAAATATATCCTGAAATCATGGCCTCTTCCCGAATAATTGCGGAAAAGGCAGCGCAGCTTGCCTCAGAAGACGGTTATAACCCGTATGTGTTAGAATCAGCTTATAGTGGCGAGACTCGTAAAATTGCCAAATGGATAGCCGGTCAGTCCATTGATGTACTTTCCCGTGATACCCCGGTACCAAAGCCGGCGGCACTTATTTTTCACGGAGAAAGCTACCCGAAAATAACCGGAACCGGCATAGGAGGGCGTAACCAGGAATTGGCTCTGGCTTTTGCTCTTGCTGTAGAGGGACAAAACTTCATTACCCTGCTGAGTGCCGGCACCGACGGTATAGACGGCCCCACCGATGCCGCGGGTGCAATATGCCATTCGTGGACGGCGTTAGATGCACGCGAGGCGGGGGTTGATCCCGAATCGTATTTAAGCAATAATGACTCTTATTCCTTTTTCAGTGCGATGAATTCGCTGGTGGTTACCGGAGCTACCGGTACCAACGTGATGGATTTACAGATTGTGCTCATCGATAAATGACCTGGTCGGATCCTCAACATTTATGGCTGCTGCTGATTATTCCCCTGCTCGGTATCGCACTTTGGGGGTGGAACCGCTATAATCAACAAAAAATAAGCCGGTATTTCAGCGAACGAATTTATCAAACGTTGGTTCAGCCGCTTTGGATTAGCGGGTATCGTTTTAAGCTGGGAGCTCAGGGGGCAGCTCTGAGTTTGCTAATCATTGCACTTGCGGGACCGCAGGTCGGTACTGAGATTCGGGAGGTTGATCGCAAGGGAGTCAACCTGATGGTCGCTCTGGATCTTTCCCGAAGTATGCTTGCCGAAGATGTGGGGCCTAACCGGCTGGAAAAGGGAAAGTTTGAGCTGTATCATCTGTTGAGTCAGCTGGCCGGGGATCGCATCGGATTGATCACTTTTACAAGTCAGGCTATTGTTCAGACACCGCTGACTCAGGATTATTCCACTATGCGCATGTTCCTTGATATGGCGGAGCCTGAGCTGATGCCGACGCATGGTACCGACTTTCGGGCTCCGTTAGCCGTCGCGGCGGAATCCTTCAGAGAGGTTGGCGAGCGGGAATCCGAAGCGGCAAATGTATTATTGTTGGTGTCTGACGGTGAAGATCATGGCCCGGGTTTTTCCTCTGAATTGGAGGAGCTGGTTGATTTAGGGGTATATATTTACACGGTGGGTGTCGGTACGGAAAGCGGTTCATATATTCCCGTAACGGAAGAAGACAGCGATGCCGCTATTGATGTTTTCCGGGATCGACAGGGAAATGTAGTTACCACAAGACTTGAAACGGAAAGCCTGCAAACGATGGCGGATGCCACCGGCGGTAGTTATATCGAAATTTCCCGCACTTCACACAGCATGGATGAATTTATTAACAAAATTAACCGCCATGAACATGCTTCATTCATCACCGACGAACTTGCGGATTATACCAACCGGTATCAGATAGCCGCGGGATTGGCCCTGGTTTTGCTTGTTTTATCTTTTATCATTCCTACTTATAAATCCGAAGATTCATGATCAAACTGTA
>SLQI01000206.1 GCA_007131535.1 Balneolales bacterium
AAATATTTATAAGCTACAGTGCCTGTATCATTAATACTTACCGAAAAGGCAGAAAAAGATTTAGATGATGCTTACCATTGGTATGAAGAACAGGAACCTGGTCTGGGCAAAGAGGTTATTCGATGTATTGATGCCAAAATTGCAAATATAAACCGTCACCCTCTTCATCATCCTGTCATTCAAAATGAAAATGTTCGGCGTGCGCTTGTCAATAGGTTTCCTTTTTCCATCTATTTCGAAATTCAAGATGAGTTGATTACCATCTTTGCCATTCTTCATCAAAGAAGAAGCCCTGAATATTGGAAGTCGAGAATATAGCCCTGGAAACGTAACAAGCATATTCCCATGAACTCCTTTGGACATTTTGCCGCTAAATGTTGATAAATAAATAATCATAATTGCGGTGAATCCCGGTTTATAAATCTTTAACAGCAAGTAGTGGCAAATTCGGTGATTTACATTTTATAAGGAAGAAATCTCACCGTCTCTCCCTCGCCCCCTCTCTCCATCACTCCCTCTCCCAAACTGTCTCTAAGACTTTAATAGGTACAATCCACCCCGGGTTGCCACGATTAGCAAAACTTCATCACCCACTCTAAAACCGATACGTAAACCTCGCATACACATCCCCATCTCTTCTTCCCTCCATACCTTCAGGCACAAAAGGATCGGTACGAAGCCGGTAACGAATTTCCACCGACAGGGCACTGCTGATTATCCGCTGATAGCGCGCTTCATACGAATGGGAGTTGGGGCGGAAGCTCGGTGATAAAAGCCATCCGGGATCGGTATATCCGTAGAGAATCCCGAAATTGGTGTGTTGGTTAAACCCTTTAACAAAAAGTACGGCCTGTCCCGCAAACGCATTTTCGCGGGAATGAAGCTCCGGAGCAGCAGGGGCTAAAGGGGCATAGCCCGCTTCAAATCCCAAAAAGTAGCCGGCATCCCGCCAATCCAGCTGCCGGATGTTATAGATCACGCGTGAAGTAAAGATTGTATAATGATCAAATCCATCATCGGTCGGAAGGGACGACGGCACGATGTGCATCCCGATTTCCCGTTGGTCCCACGCCCCGCTGCGCTCCGTATCGGTAAACACCAGCGTATGGCTGACCCGGCTGGCCGGCTCGCTGTAGGTAAGCGGCGCTCTGTGAACGGAGCCGGGTCCGTCCGGCGAATTGTATTCAGCGGTATATTCTACATTCCAGGAATGAAACGCCTGCCATTTCGCTAATACCCCGTCGGTCCAGGAAACCAGAACATTGGGGTTATCATAGCGGTGCAGGCCTTTGGCGAGGGTGGTTCTCAAACTGTAGCCGGACTGAAAACGCCCGATTTGCAAACTCAAGGTCTCCGACGGTTGCCATCGCAGCTCGAAAATATCAATAGTGGTTTCTCCAAAGCGAAGTCCGGTGCGTGTCGGCAAATGCGTATTCAACCAAAACCTGAACTTTTCCTGCTCTGTGGAATACCTGCCGGCGAGCCGGGTCTGAAAAGACAGATTCGGTGAGAACCGGTACCCGGCCCCGACGCGAAGACGGGCGCGGGCTTCATGAATATTGTTTTGGTTAATGTAATCATAAGAACCGTAATAGCCGGTTCGAAGCTGGCCAAAGTAGTACCACCGGTCTTCGTCAATCTGGAATGAATGGGCACTTATGGGTAAGAACAGTAGCACCAGACCTAACATCGGCAAAGTCATTCGGACCATATCCATGCCTCACTCCAGGGAACAGCTTTGGGAATATGTACCATAAATATCCATGAACACAACTATTTACTAAAGTTATAAGGAAGACACATTTAATAATGTCAACCACAAAGATTGCTTCCATCGTTTGAAGAAATCTTCATTAAGAAGATTTTATCAATCTGAGTAACTTGAGCAGCAAAATTACCTCATTCTTCGGTTTTGATTTACTCCGAAACCATATTTAGCGCCGGCTTCTGGTAAATATGCCACAGTCGTAATGCCGGATTGTGAATAAAAGAGTCACAAAACCGCATTACGGAGAATCAGAGTCATCATTAACGCCTGCCGTGTGCGCCTTTCGTCCGACTACCGGCGGGTCCCCGCACCGGCCCATTATCCTCACGCGTGCTCGCGTCGTAGATGGCCGGCGCTTTCCCGTGTATCCCTCGGCAGCCACTTATAGCAGGTTCACCGGTTATGCCTCGGGATGTAGGGTGACCGGTGATCCTCGTACCCCGACCTTAACCGCCAGCTGGCGGAACGGTCGCCTGTGCCTGTGGCAGGGCTATGTTAGGTCGTCCTCCACTGCGTTCCGGACTTAGTGTTATTTACACATAGCCCATAAAATCCGCGTTCAATTTGCGCACATCCGCAGCTAAAAAACATCTGCCAATGGAAACCGGGAACTCGTCTTATGTACTCTGATCATAAGGGTTATTTGCAGGATCAAATCCGCACAAAATCAAAAATTGTGAAAAACTGGTATGTGATTTGGTTAAAAAAAGTTAATGCGGAATAGCTTAATCAACCTATTCACAATTTCTCCCGAATGTTTAAAACAGAAACTTACCATCAATCGGTGGATGTACAATCAAAATCAGCTGCCAGTGCAATTCACTATGAATTGGTAACTACGGAAGCTGAGTTTGATCAACTTAAAAAACCGTGGAACCGGCTGGCCATAGATAATAATCTGCATGTGTTTCAAACTTTCGAGTGGAACCGGATCTGGTGGAAACATTTCGGCTCGGGTGGTCAGCTCCGGATTTTTGTACTCTATAATAATACCTCTGTTACGGCTATTGCCCCGCTATTTCTGGACCATTTTTATCTGATGGGTAAACCGGTTTACTCAACTTTACGGATGATCGGTTCCTGGACCTTTCGCACCTCAAATGGTGCATTACTGGGCAAAAAAGCGTATTCGGACTATCTGCAGTTTTTGATTGCCCCCGGTTATGAGTCCGCTTTCTATTCCGGACTGATGGCTTATTTGCGGGATGAGAGCTCTGCCGACGAACTGCGAATCGATGAAATGCCTGAGAGCGAAGTGTGTTATCAGCATCTTATGGCTTTCCTTGAAAGGTCAGAATACCGTTTTATTCAGGAAGATGATTCTTCTTCTCCCGTAATGCTGCCGGAAAATGACTGGGAAACCTATTTAAAATCCCGGAAGCCTAAAGAACGAAATAACATCCGTCGCCATCTCAAAAAAGGGATCCGGGGTGATAAACAAAGATTTCAGTTACAGTCACTTAAACAAAATGAATCCGCGGAACCTGCAATACAAAACTTTATCGAGCTACACCAACAGCAATGGATCGATCGTGGGATGCCGGGTACGTTTGCCGAGCAAACTATGTATGATTTTTTTACTGAGATTTCCACCCACTTACACCGCAAAGGCTGGATTGAAATTCATTGGGCGAAACCCCTCCGGCAGCGGCCCGGCAATGTGCCGATAGCCTACAACATCATACTAAGTTTCCGGAACAAAAAATATCTGTACCAAAGAGCAATGGATACCCGGTCTGACCAGTACAAACAGGCTCCCGGAAATGCGCTGCTCATGGTAAATTTACAGCAAGCTATCAAGGCCCAATACATTTTTGATTTTCTTCGGGATGAACACGAGTACAAAATCAGATTGAGCCACCGGGTATTCCAAAACAAACGTATTCATATTCATAACGACACTCCTCTGCGCGTTACCCGGCAGTACTTAGCTCACAATATGGCAATACTGACACGTCGCATTCATCTTGAACGCATTCGCAGAAAACACATCATGAAACAGTCCGGTTTTCCCAAGAACATCCTGCTCTATATCCGGCACTTGCAAGGCCGCCTTAAATCAACGAAATCGGAATATGTCTGAATCGTTAAAATCATTCCTGGAAGACTTCTCGTATCCACCGGTCTACTATGCCAATGCTTCCCACGGCTTTTATGATCTTTTACACTGGGTACAGCTCCATCGACCTAAATCTACTCCGAATATCATCATGCCGGTCTATATTCCTGCAAAACTGTATCGCTTTGTGTTGGCTGCCGGATATGAGGTCCGGTTTTATGATGTCACTACCGATCTGGATTTCTCCCTTGATGAAATTTATAGCCTGATCGATAACCAGTCTCAAATGGTTTTCGCGGTACACTTTTTCGGCATCCCGACTGATTTAGCAACACTGAAAAACCTGACCCGTGAGAATAAAGTATTTTTAATCGAAGATTGTGCCCATACCCTAAACGGCTACCATAACGGAACCAAACTGGGTAGTACCGGGGATTTTGCCCTGTTCAGTTCCAGAAAAATGCTACAGGTTCATTGCGGGGGATGGGTCGTCTTCAACCACCAGCCCTGGGCTTTCCACCCCTCCACCTCAAAAAAAGTGAATAGCTTGTACTCGGGGTATCACCTTTTAGGGTCTCGATTGAAATATTTCTCCAATTACTTAGGCAAAGGGCGGCAGCTCATCGGGAGTCAGCCGGCACCTTATAATGGCTATATCGATTTTTCTGAGCAACAGGACATTCGCATCAAGCGCATGTCCCGGCTCTCAAAGCTGTATCTGCAAAGCATTAACATTTCCGATATCACAGAAAAACGCCGGGCAAACACCCGCTATCTCTGGAAGGCTTTGAAAAGTTCTGATATACTGGAGCCTATAGGGTTTCACCGGCTTTCTTCAGAAACGGATTCCAATGGCAATACAAACCTCCGGGTTAAAGATGGCTATGTACCTTTCAGCCTTCCCGTTCTGACGCCCGCCGGTGAGCGCAAACGAATTCAGCGTAAACTCTTAGATGCCGGGATACGCTGTTATGCCGGCTGGCCGGAAGCTCCTTTCGGTTTCAGCGGATTTCATCAAACCGAACAACTACAACAGCGGCTGCTTGAGCTTCCGGTGCATCAATATATAAATAAATACCAGTTGGAAATCATCGCCCAAACGCTAACCGAAAATTGAATAAAGTGTTTCAGACTTTGGTGCAATCCGACCGGCAGCTCATTTATATCACAATGTGCCGACTCCGACTCATCTGCTTGTGGGGCATGGAGTACCCCAAAATAAAACTGGAATAGAAATCCAATACAATTCATCATAAATTGGCGGGTTCATTTGATTCGATATATTATAATTGTGGATACACTCTGGTGAAAGTAATTGCGGCTATTTACGATATCATACCTCAGAACACCATTTTACTACCGTTATCGCTACAATCAGCTGACTTTGCTGGTGCCGATTTTACTGATGGATTAATCTGATTATTTTACAAGTTGATTTATGAAAACCGCCATTACCGGGGCTCCCGGAATCGGAAAAACGACAATTTGTGAACAGCTGGCCGCTGAAGTTCCCGGCGCAGGTGGAATTATTACCACCGAACAACGAAATGACAAAGGGCTCCGGGTTGGCTTCAGTATACAGGATGTGCATACCGGTGAACACGGCACTTTAGCTCACATCGACATAACCAGCGGCCCTAAAGTCGGCAAATACGGCATCGACAGAAAAGACTGCGAACGTATTCTGATTCCGGCTATGGATCACGCGCTCAATTCGGCAGACTGGATTTTACTTGATGAAGTCGGCCCGATGGAGCTGAAGGTAAACTCATTCCTGCCGCTGGTCCGCCGGGTTTTGAAAAGTAATAAACCGATTGTACTGACCTACCAGCAGAAATTGTGGGGCGGGATCGTAGAAGAAATCAAACGGGTGTGCAAACTGGAAGTGGTGACCAAGGAAAACCGGGACGGAATGGCAGCAAAGCTTGCAGAAATTTTAAAGTCTTTGTGAGGGCTCTGCTCTGGTCCGGATTAAATCATAAATCTGATCTCGTTAATCCATCAATATCATAGCATATGCCAGCCCCATCTTTTGCTCCACAACAATCAACTGTTCTTGCATGCAGCAACAATGCTCACTCGACCTCCGGTCCCTTCAAGACAAGAGCTGTATACAACATCAACACAAAAAATCCGCGTCTTAAAAACAAAAAAGCCTCCGGCTGAAAACAACCGGAGGCTTAATGTGAAGGTGGGACCGGGCGGATTCGAACCGCCGACACTGCGATTTTCAGTCGCATGCTCTACCTACTGAGCTACAGTCCCCTGCTTCAGAGAGTACCAAATATAATAGCTTTAACGGCTGAAATAAAGAGGGAATATTAATTTTTTGCAGTTTGATTTGCTATTTCTGCCTCCGGCAGATCCGACTCGTCGGTCTTGATATCTTTAATGCGCATCTGGATCCTGGTTTGGTTGTTCCAGGTGTTCTCCTCCAATACATACGCCAGATGCAGGCCTCCGGGCGGGCAGTTTCGCACAGCGGGGAGATATTCGTGCATATTGAAACCGATCGCATCGAATGCATGCGAGCCGTTTTGGGCCAGCCTCATTTTCAGATGACCGCTGCCAACAACGGTTGGGTTGCCTTGCACCGTAAGATTCCGGGAGATAAAAACCGGTTTCATATTGGCCGGTCCGAATGGCTCAAACTGCCTCAGTATATTCCAGAATTTTTTATCCACCTGATCCAGCCCTATTTCAGCATCGATTTGCAGCTCGGGCTTGAAGTCCTGCTCTGACAGGTAGCGGGTGGCGATGCTGTTAAACTTGCGGATAAACGGCTCCAGGTTCTCTTTGTTGAGTGTGATTCCGGCAGCGAATTCATGTCCGCCGTATTGTTCCAGAAGATCATCACACTCGCTGAGCGCTTCGTAGACATTGAAGCCTTTGATGCTTCGCGCCGAACCCTTAACCTGCCCGTCGACGGTACTAAGCATGATGGTTGGCCGGCAGTACAAATCCACAATACGCGAGGCCACAATGCCGATCACCCCGAGATGCCATTCCGGATCGTGCAGTACTACCGAGGCCATTTCTTCTTCATCAAATTCCCTTTCGAGTGAGCGGATTGCCTGCTGCATGGTTTCCGAATCCGTAGCCCGGCGCCGGATATTGATCGCTTCCAGCTCATGCGCGTGGGCCTCAGCCTCAGCTGCATTTTCGGTGATCAACAGCTCCACGGCCTTGGCGGCATCACCCATCCTGCCGGCAGCATTGATTCTCGGACCTATAGAAAATACAATCTGAGTGGTGCTTATGGGCGTACCGTTAAGCTGGATTAAGTCCATCAGCGCTTTAATACCGAGATTCGGCTCGCTGTTGATTTTCTGTAGTCCGGCCCGCATCAGAATCCGGTTCTCATCCACGATGGGAACAATATCGGAAGCAATGGAAATTGCTACCAGGTCCAGAAACCGGTGGGAGTAACTGACCGGCAGGCCAAGGTTGGAAAGTGTACCCTGAATAAGTTTATACCCGACGCCGGCACCGGAGAGCCCGTCGAAGGGGTAGTCACAATCGGGACGCTTAGGGTCCAGTACGGCGCAGGCATCAGGAATGTTTTCGTCTGTGTTATGATGATCACATATAATCAGGTCGATACCTTTTTCTTTGGCCACCTCGGTCTCTTTGACGGCCGTAATCCCACAGTCGACAGAGACAATCAGCCCGGCATTTTTCTGTTCGGCGAAATCAATCCCTTCTTCATTGATACCGTAGCCTTCTTTAAACCGGTGGGGGATGTAAAAATGCACATCTACCCCGAACTCTTTCAAGAAGGTATACATGATGGCCGTAGCGGTGGTGCCGTCCACATCATAATCCCCGTAAACCACAATGGTTTCACAGGAGCGAATGGCATCGGCGAGGCGTTGGGCGCCCCGGTCCATATCCTTCATCAGGAATGGATCGTACAGGTCCTCTAAGTCCGGTCGAAAAAACGATTTGGCGGCAGAGTAGGAGGTGATACCCCGAATCGACAGCAACCGGGCGATCGTGGGGGATACCCCCAGCCCGGCCTGCAGATCGGATACAGCCTCCTCATCTTCCGGTTGGTTGAAAATCCATCGGAATGACATGGTTGTTCTATGTTCTTTTTTATTTTCATGAAGAGGCTGACGGCGGTCAAACCGCA
>SLQI01000051.1 GCA_007131535.1 Balneolales bacterium
AACTTGTTTTATCTATTGTCAATACAAAAATCCCGGGTTTTGTTAAATCTTGTTAACCATGTATCCGCGATTATTCAAAAAAGATCATACCGACAAAATCCGGCAATTATCACATTTAATGTCCGTGCTTTTGTTTATAGATTGCGTTTCCGGAATTTTATAATCTTTATTTAAATCTTAATCTCATTAATTGCAACTACTACAACGATAATATTGCCGGGTTATATAGTCCGTATTCTATACCGTTGCAACTTCTATTGGGATTAAGCATTTTAGTCAATAGAATAAATATATTTACTGAGGTAAAAAGCTGCTGGTTCTCTGCCTACCTCACCCAAACTTACTAAGCCCGACCAACCTATGTTACTGCGATCATTAACCTTATGGTCAGCCATTTCCGTATTGGCTTTTGTAGTATCATGTAATGATAACAATGATAGCCGCCATTCAGAAGAAACAGATTCTGAACATACGGAAGTAACCAACGCTGACAAACCGCCAGATACCGACTCCGATTCACAACCTAACTACTCCGATGCAGACGAAGACCACCTCGTTCAGTTTGATCACGATTCGGTGTTAGACCACATCCGACAGGCTTTGGATGAACAGGGTTATGTAAAGGTAATCGACAGTACTCCTGAAGAAGTTCTTGAACGGTTCGGCGAGCCGATCGCTATGATCCGACAGGGTGAAAGCGGAACAGAGGGAAGTAAAGAAGCCTGGGTCTATCACGTTTACCCTAAAGATTCCACCGGATTATACATTTTCTTTCGGGATGGGAAGAGTGTCGAGCATCGTCTGGACAGTTTCAACGGGGTATATGGCTCCCCCCTTGAACGGTGGTTCAGACCTTGATGGGAGCTATGTTCAAATTAATTGATCTGTCATTATGCTGTTGTTAAAGTTCACTTCCATATTATCTTCGATCTTATTGTTAGGAAGCCTCGTTGCTGAGAGTCAAAGTCCAAGGCATCAAAAGGTCACCCAGGAGCCGACCGGGCAGGTTGTTGAGTCTTATGGAACCTTCGAGCACGCTAAGGATAGTTTTATACGCCTTCAGGCAGATGATGCGACTCCGGCAATGGTCAAAAAACAAACATCTGTTCCTTTTGATGATCCGAAGCCTTTTCTCGCTGTTGCCCCATATTGGCAAGCCGACCAAACGCTTCCTGATGGATTTACCGTTGACGTTCGCGGACGAAATGCCGAAGGCAAAACCACAGACTGGTATGATGCCACCTTCGACTCACACTACAAAGCGGAAGAGGGCGGACATGCCGGTCAGTTGATTTTTTTGCCCGACGACACCGAAACCCTGCAATACCGGCTATCCTATGAACAGACCGAATCTCCACTGACGCTGAAATCCCTTGATTTTCATTTTATAAGCCCCGGGGCTACGCCCGAATCCGACCTTCAAGCCTACAGAGAAACGTCGAATGTGAAGGAAATGGATTCACAGACCAGGCCTCTCGACGATGGCTACCCCGAACCTGAATACATCGACCGGGAGACCTGGGGATCGTCACTCGATCTCGATAATATCGACCCTAATCGAGTTCCAATGGATGCAACCCACCTTGTGGTTCACCATTCAGCTACCGAACATGCTGATGAAGACTGGCCTGCAGCGGTTCGTTCATTTTACCTGACTCACACCAACACCAATAATTGGGCTGATATCGGCTACCAATGGCTGGTTGGTGCTGACGGGGTGATGTTTCAGGGACGTGCTTTCAACAGTGAAGACCAACGTACGGTCATCGGGGCCCACATCGGCGGACAAAATACCGAAGCTATCGGCTTTTGTGTGATCGGAGATTTTTCGGAAGGTGACAACTACCCCACTGATGATGCCTTTGAAGGATTGTACAAACTTCTCGCCTGGAAAGCGGATGTGCACAACATCAATGTGACCTGGAGATCGGAAAAAGTGGGTATGGATGAGACTACATGGCACATCTCCGGCCACCGTGATTATGGTGCAACAGAGTGTCCCGGAGCCAATCTCTACCCCGATCTTGATATGATCAGAGACGATGTGAGTGATGAACTTGAAACACGAGAGTTAATAACTCACAGCGACCCGGAGCCCATTTCGGAAAACCCGGAACAATTTGAGCTTCAGCCAAACTACCCTAATCCCTTTAATCCTTCAACTTCCATTGAATACAGCATTGCTGATCAGGAGCATGTGACTTTACGTATTTACAGCACTGAAGGCCGTCACATTCAAACCCTCGTTGATGAGCAGCAAGCTGCCGGTGCCTATGAAATAGAGTTTGACGCCTCCCGGCTTTCAACAGGCGTTTATATCTACCAGCTTGAGGCCGGAGATTTTATGCAGTCCCGCCAGATGCTGTTTTTAAAATAGTTTGGCTTCAGCTTCGAAGCTGTTTATTGGTATAAACATAAAAGTCCGGAAAAGCTGCATTTTGGCTTTCCGGACTTTTCAATTGATTCTTCCAAGTATTTTATGAGTTAGTCTTTGTCCTTCTCGTCGTCTTCATCGTCTTTAGGATCGTCTTCACTTTTCTTGCCTGTGCTGGAGTCATCCGAATTTCGCTCATCATCGTCTTTATCCGGCATCATGGCATACCCGTGCATTTGAAGCTCATCTATTACGCTCATTTTGTTCTCCTTTACTAACTATGAATTTTAGGATTAACTAATAATAAATCAATTTCGTAAAGAAAGATCAACACGAACTCTTTCTTTACATTTGCCTAAGTGTATTACTAACATTTAATTCAGGCAAAAACGAATATTACATCTTCAATTTCTTAAGAGATCGATTAATTATTTCAAAACTTGAATTTTGAGACGACTGTTATATATTTGAATTTCGGATCAACGCTATTTAACTGATAGGACTCTAAACTCTGGTGGTTGCTTCCCCCTATTTAATTTTTAATTGATGGTAATAAGGTACATAGCTTTACTTCCGCTACTGATAGGATTTGTAGGGCCAACGTATACTGCTGCAGAACATCCCGAACCGGATACGCTTTTCGATCAAAGTATCGAAGCGATGAGACTTGCGGAATACGACCAGGCTAACGTCTATATTGAGGATGCCCTTCGCTTGTTTGAAGAACAAGGTGATAGTGCCGGTATAGCTCGTGCCTATGGCTATTTCTCCTCTTCATACAGATTAATGGAGAACGAGGAGCAGGCGCGCCATTATGGCAAAAAATCATCTGAACTGGCCGAACGTCTTGGTGACCCAACCCTGAGCATTCGTGCAAACAATAATCTCGGGATAATGGAACGGGTTGCGGGCAACTATCAACAAGCTCTCAATTATTACGAGCGTGCCCGAGAGGGAACCGAAGAGGCCGGCGAATATGAATTCATGGCTTCCATTACAATGAATATCGGTATCGTTAATCGCAACCTGGATCTTTACGAAGATGCAGCAGACGCCTATAATGAAGGTCTGGAACTTGCAAAGAAGCATGATTTGCCTGATAGGAAATCTTCTGCATATAGCAACATGGCGCTACTTTATACCCATACAGGCAACTATCGGCAGGCTATTGATCTTTACCTTAAAAGCCACGAATTATTAGAGCAAACCGGTACCCGAAGTCGAAAGCCAAATAACTATAACGATATAGGGTTGAACTATCGGTATCTCGGTGAATACGACAAAGCATTATCCTATTACGGCAAAGGTTTATCACTTGCACGCGAGCTTGATCAAACCACGAATGTAGTTAACATTCAAAATAACCTCGCTCAGGTTTACCTCACCCTGGACAACTCCGAACGGGCCTTTCATTACTTCCAGGCCAACCTTGAGTATCTGGATGACATCACCGATAAAGCCGTTCATAACTCGGTCCTATCTAATATGGGCCGGGGCTATTACCACCTGGAGCAATTCGATGATGCGCTATCATTTTATCACCGCGCCCTTTCATCTTCAAAAAACTTAAGCCAGGCGGTACAGTCCAGCCGGTATTACGATTTGGCAAACTTCCACCAATCCCAATCCGAACCCGACTCCAGCTATTATTATGCCTCTCTGGCTCTTGAGGCAGCCCGGGAAACCGGAGCTCTTCAAAATATCGTCTCAACAAAGCGTAGTATGGCTGAAATGCTATATGACATGGGTGAAGCCGAAGCTGCGCTGGATTATGCCGAAAAAATAGCTGAATATGCCGACGCCTACGACGTGCCTCAATTTTCGGTAGATTATAGTGTTGCGTTGATGAATACTACTCAACCTAATGATAACCGCTACTTTGAGGCAGCTGAGTTATTTATGGATGCCATCGAGCAACAAAGACGACATATTCAGGTTAGCGCCGACCTGCGCAGCAGTTTTTTCTCTGATTATGCACCTCGATATAAGCAAATTGCCAAAGCTTACCTGGATCAAAATAAAATAGACGATGCATTCGAAATCATAGAGCGGACGCGGGCACGCGTATTGATTGAAGAAACCGAACAGGCCATTCGTGAAGATACTTACGAAGAAAGCGATTACCTGGAATTGCAGGGTATGCGCAATCAAATTTCCGATTTGTATGAGGAACTTGAAACAGAAGCCAGCTCATCCGACCGGGATTCTTTGCAACAAGTGCTCGGTGAGCTGAAAACCGAAAAAGAAACTTTCCGCGCCTCAGCTATTGATGATCAGGATATAGAATCCACCATTACCCCGATGACACTTGACGAACTGGGTGATTACATTGGTGACGAAACCGCAGTTCTATCCTATGCCGAAACGAACGATCATATTCTGGCAATTGCCTATTTAGACGGTAACCACAAAAGCTGGAAAATTGATAAATCCGGTGAATATGATTTCAATGAACTTCTTGAACGCTTTCGCAGTGCTATTACCGACGAACGACCGATACCGGTGATCAACAGATTCGGGTGGGTACTGGCGCGCGAACTTCTGCAGCCGGCGGAAAACTTTATTCAGTCTGCGGATCACATCATCGTAAGTGCCGGTGGCAACCTGGCAACCCTGCCATTTGAAGCTCTGACCTGGAACGGAAATTACCTGATAAATGAAGTAACCGTATCTACCATTCCTTCGCTATCTACACTGAAGCTGCAACAGCTGCACCCCGCATCAGAATATTCTAAAGACCTGTTTGCCGTTGCCAATCCCGATTTTGAGCCGCAGGATATTGATGATGCGCTCGCTCTCAGAGATATCCCCCGGGCCTCCCCCGGACGTCTCGATCCGCTGCCTGCAACACAAATCGAAGCCGAGCAAATCAGCGAGTTGTTTTCCAACACATCTTTAATCAGCAGAGAGGATGCGAACAGATACAATGTTGTAAACACCGATTTTTCATCTTTCCGGTTTGTTCACTTTGCTACCCACGGGTTCATCCACAGAGAATTCCCTGAAATGAGTGGACTTGCACTGTCGCATGGAGATGGATCGGTTGAATATTTGAGAAGCAGAGAAATCAGCACGTTAAACATCCCGGCTGATATGGTGGTTCTAAGTGCCTGCGAGACGGCTGTTGGCCCACACGTGACGGGAGAAGGCATGCTCGGGTTGCAACGCGCTTTCCTGATTGCAGGAAGTCAAAGTGTCGTAGCCAGTTTATGGAGGGTGTATGATCAAAGTACCTCCAAACTTATGAGCGATTTTTATGCCAATATTCTGTCTTCCGAACTGCAAATTAACACCGGTAGCCTGTTTTCCTTTGGTCAAAGTGAAAACGAATACCTGACCACGATAGACAAGGCTAATGCAATGCGATCCGCCAAAATCAAAATGATTAACAGCTCGGAGTTTCATCACCCCGTACACTGGGCGGCTTTTACGATTACCGGTTATTAATGCATTCACCAGGGTTGCTTTTTATTCTGCACTAAATTAGCCTGGGCTTTGGCATGCAAATATCATCAGGGCTTTTGTTGATTGATGCCTGCTCCGGTAAAATTTCCCGAACCAACCCCGCAGCTTAATATCGTTCTGATGCCATCCTCCACCGGAATCTCGAGCTTGTTGACATCTTTGGCCGGCAAATGGTAGACCAACCCGGAGGTTGGGTTCGGTGCGGTCGGTACAAATACAGTCACGATGCCGTCTTCTTCGTTTTCATCCGTAATGAAGCCGGTCATGGTTGTGCCCGATCCAAACGGGGTTATAAGAGCCACATAGCTGAATGGCGTTTCTTTCCGCCCAAGCAGTAACAGCAGTGTTTCTTTGATCATTTTATACCCCGGCGCATGAACCAGAAAGGAATCTTCCATCCGCCGGTAAATAATGTTGCCGAGTTTCGTTTTCACAAATAAGCCCAACGCAAAACAAACCAGCACGATAATCAACAAAACCAGAATATCTGCAGCGAGTAACGGCATGGCTGTTTGTTCTACAAGTATTCCGGTCAACGGGGCCAGCAAACTTGATGTGAGTCCATAAAGCCAGCGAAAAACAAGAAATAAAATGGTGATGGGCAAAAGTATAACAAGTCCGCCAATTAAAGATGTTTTGAATACTGAAGTTACTCGATTCATGTGATACCTTTTATTATTTCACTGATGGTTTTTCAAAGCCTTCTTCTAACCGTTTCGGGCAATTGACAGGATACAAACTATACAATCCGAAATCCCGAGATGTCATTACCCGGTAGAAGTACAATTCAAAACGGGTAAGCGTTAATTTTATCCAATCCACCAAAATGGGTATGTCCAACTCCAACTCGGGTTACAAAGTAGCCGTACATCTTCTTTATTGTGATTATAAATCCGTAAATTTCGGGTTCACCATAAGTTTGTGAGAGCCTATGACTTCAGAATCAAAATCTAAGCAGCGCCGGTCCGACAGTACCGAGGAAGTCAGGGCTAACCTTAACGGCGCCCCCGATGAACAGGACTATGAGGTTGACCAGCCGGATTATCAACCTGAAGAGGAGCGCAAGCGCACAAATTATTTTGACCCTTTAGCCCCGTACAAAGGGCTGATTCGTCGATTTTTTCAAATTCAACGCCATTTGATCGGCTTATTCGCCGGCGGGTTGATTGCCTGGACCCAAAGTATTTCCAAATATAAGCGTGGTAGTATCCGCGGTGTGTTGGCACGTTTTGTATCATTTTTAATTCGCCCTTTTGTCAAACGAGAACTCCGTAATCTCGGTTTTCCTGCACAGTTACGTCGCAGGCTTGAAATGCTGGGTCCTACGTACATCAAACTTGGTCAAATCCTCGCGCTACGACGAGATATCCTTCCTCGAATCATCACCGACGAACTTAACAATCTGCTTGATCGGCTCCCGGAAGTCCCTTTTGATGCTATTGAAGAAATTCTGCGGGAGCAGCTCGGTAAAAACTATGAAGAGCATTTTGCGGAAGTCAACCAAAACCCCTTAGGCTCCGCGTCCATTGCACAAACGCACCGAGCCGAGCTCAATGACGGCACCCAGGTGGTGTTGAAAATCATGAAGCCGGGCATTCGCGATACGGTGCTCACCGACATTACTCTGCTGAAAATTCTGGGGTATTTTCTCAATCTGATCATCTCCCAATATCAGCCCCGGCGCCTGATTCGTGAATTTTGTGACTACACGGCCAAAGAAGTGGATTTCACTAACGAGGCCGACAACGCCGATACGTTTGCTACTAACTTCCGGGATATGGATGATGTCATCTTCCCGAAAATGTTTCGGGAATTATGCAGCCCCGAAGTGTTGTGCATGGAGTTTATAGACGGCTTTAAACCGGGTGATCCGGAAACCGAAAAGCTCACTGAAAAACAAAAAAGTAAACTCATTGATCTTGGCGCCGGCTCCATCATCCGAATGTTGTATAAAGACGGATTTTTCCACGCCGACTTGCACCCGGGGAACCTGGTCATAGTGAATGAAGACAAAGTCGCCTTTATCGATCTGGGTATGGTTGGCCGGTTCGAGGATAAAACCCGGCGAAACATGCTGTA
>SLQI01000473.1 GCA_007131535.1 Balneolales bacterium
AAAAGCTATAGTGGCGATATTCATTTTTATAGGTTTGGTAATTCAACCCGCTTTTTCTTCTTCTAATAAAGAGATAAGCGATCTGGAAGGTTTCTTTGTAGAATGTGATTCAGAGCCAGATGTAAGTAAACTGACTCCTGTATTTGAAAACTTGGGAGTTGATGTGGAAGAAATCGATTTTGTTGAACAGACTGAAGAAAGCTGTACTGTAACAATAAAGGGTACAATTGGTGGAAGGGAAGCAGAGGCAACGATCACTTTTGAAGGTGAATCATGTGAAGAACTTCTCAAAGATTTGGAGTAGAGGGCTACAAGCTTTAACTATACATTAAATACAACTACAACATGAAGACATTGTTTTTAACGCACATTATATTAATTGCAACTTTGTTTGCTGAACATCAACCCCAGGCCGATGTCGAGGAGGTAATTGCAGATGTGCCTGAATATCTTCGCCCTGCTTTTATTGAGTGGACCGATGACTATGTATTTTATTATGACTTTGAAACTATAACTCTATATTACCATAAAATTGATGACCGTGACAACCTAATACCGAATAAGGAACCACAGTCATATCAGTTTAACAGAGGGAAAGGCCCCGGCGAAGTGCAGGACATGATAGGTGGAATCTCTTATCATAAGAAAAAGGATATATTGATGACAGCTGTGCCCCAGAACGAGCGAATGATGTTACTCTCGATACCGGACTTTGAACATATTGAAGACATCCCGGTATTTGATTCCGCAGGAATTGTGCATCCCCATTTTTCCAATGAATATATTGTTTACCATTCACTTTTGCCTGCCCATCCGGAGACATTCTTTACTGTATGTAATTATGAAGATGATTGGTCAGCTTTGAAAAACTGCTCAAATTTAAATATTGAATTGGATTTCGCTGAGTCAGAACCGGAATATTCGATATATGTATCAAAAGGAGGGAATGTCATATACGAAGATGGTTACATATACTTTGCTCACTCACGTGTACCTGTGATAAGAACTTTTAACATAGAAACCGGTAGGCAGTCGGATAAAATAATTTATGATGAATCAGCAATGCCCGAGGTCGTTTCCGGCGATCAGAATGAGTGGCTCGAGGGAATTGCCGACTTTAATGGGTTGGTAAAAGTAGACGACAGGTTTTTTGTATTAGCTGTTAAGAATAAGAGATTTCCCAATACCCGGGATTACTGGGCAAGAAATAACGACGACCGGTATCTCAATAACGTTATTTATGAAGTTGCTTCTAAAGAAGACGACAGCTACCATTTGAATGAGTTTATGGAATTTGATCGATACGTCCTGGAGATCAATCAACACAATGGCTATATGTATGCACTGTTGTCCGATGACTCCCAATACACCGTAAATGCACGGATCGTACGGATATCTATCAATAATTAACGAAGCTATAATGCCTCGTGCACGCTCTGAGGGTAAAATCATTTCTAATGCGAATAGCTAAAGTAAATTTAATTTATTTTAAAACTGAAATATTAAAAGCGCATCTTTTCCATGTCGTTAATAGCACAAATTCTTATAATTGTTGCAGCCATAGTGCTTTATAGGCTTTACAGAGTAAAAAAAGCGATAGGCAAAGCAGGAGGCTTCGAAAACTTAAAAATCAATCTGCCCGTTCGTTTTTTTGCTGAACAGACGATAGGCCTGTTCTGTGTATGCCTTATGTTGTACACCCTTGAACCGGTAGAGGCCTTTTATGCAATATGCGCTGTTGTCGGTACCTTTATAGATACGGTTTTTACCATGCTTTACTATTCCGCTAAATACAGTACCGATTTTGAAACAAAGGTCAGGACCGGAGCAATTTAAATTTAAGATGCACAAACCGGACGGTATCAAAAACTTAATGCAACAAGTTCATTGAATACGTTAGTTGGAATTCTGAAGCCCGGTTCACGTTTAGTTCAGCTCCACAGGAAAATATCATAATTACTTAACCATTGAGCGTAAAGTCACTCTCTGCCGCATTCCTACGTAGAAAAATGCGGTAAAAGTTATTGCCATGTAACCGGCATCCTGTTATGCCGTAAGAGGTAAGCGTCAATACACCTAAAATTATGGCAATGAATTATGATTCTATCATCAATCATCTTTTTCGTCCTGGCTATCAGCCTACCTAATGATAACTTTATATCCGTAGAAAACCCTAAGCCTTTTTTGCACTATTCAACTGCTCATGAGCAATTGTTTTTGGCTCATAAAGATGAGAATGTTACATATTTAAAACAGCTCGATGCTGACCGTAAAGAGCTACACCGGATCGGCATAATTCATGATACCGGCCGACCGCTGCATGACTTCGACATCTCCATTAGCAATAGCTATGCTATGGTGAAAAGGGAGTCTGCTTCTCATCCGGGCCTTAGCAAATTGAAATTTCTATCGCTTCAGAAAGATCATACTGAAAAAACACCTCCGGATACCGTTCAGGATGATACCATCGGGCGCGGATTGTATCATCTGGTGAATGATTCCACTTTATACGTTATTCGGCGAACCGGAGGGTTATTTGAAAATTATATGAGTGCTCTTTATCCACTGGACGCAGAAACAGGACTACTCCGTGGCGATGCTCTCCCCTTATTTTCATTTGAGGATAATCCGCACTGGGAAAACATTATTTCGCAAGACAAATACCGAATGAAAGCCGTCAGCAACGAAACGGGTACCACCTGCTCCATATTTATGTTTGCCTCCTGGCTATTGTGCAGTAAAAGTGACGGGAGCGAACTATTTGCCACTTTTGAACCCGATCAGCGTCATTTCCCGGAACTTGAATACCGGGTAGAAAATGGTGTACGTCTTTATACCTTTCCCTCACCTCCGGATGATACCGTACAAAACATTGATTTGGCCGTTGATTCCCGCCACGTGTATGTACTGGCCTCCGGTGAAGAAATCACGCGATTCGAGATGAGGCGAGCCGGACTTTCAGCTATGGCCTCCGGGCAATCCATTTCGGCTTTGGAGTATGCCACGGTCAGCGACCGTATTGATGTGTACCACAAATCCGACGGAGAGTATTTGGGCCGGTTTACACTTCCGAATCAAGCCCGGGCTCTAACCGTAAGTGAAGAACACCTTATCGTTTTGGAAGACGATGATGAGGAAGGCATTGGCTGGATTCCAAAGTCCGAAATTTTTAATGAGATCGATTAACCAGATAACTCAAATCAAATAAGCATGTGTAAACGCATCGGTTTCCCGGCGCTTCTGATTTTGTTTGCATCCTTTACGGTACTTGCTGCTCAGGAGCAGAAGACCAATGGGGAAGTATTACAGAAAGTTAAAACCATGGGAAAAGGAAGCCTGCTTTATCCGGCCGGACCGGTTCCAATGATTACATTCGGAGCCTTGCTGGTTGTGGATGAGGGCGAACTGCTGTTGTTCGATGCCGGTGGTGAACAGCCTTTTCAGCATATCGATGTGAAAACCGAAGAAATCACCCCGTTTGGCAGCTGGGGCCAGGGGCCCGGCGAAATTGATAACAATGCCTTCGTCATTTTATCTCAAACCACTGACCACATTTACGCTTTTAATATGGTTGCTCACACTCTGCACCGATTTGATCGTAAAATGCGGCATGAACGCTCTCTGGTTTTGGAAGACTTTTCATCCACAATGAGTGTGATGCTGCAAGTAAACGAAGACGATCTGTTTTTTGCCGAATACGGTCTTGATGCAGATCAGCAGTTTAACGAGGCGTTCTTCGAAACCTTCACTTCGGAAAACCAAGCCCTGATCAATAAAGATGAACCGGTGCTTTTCTACGAAGAGCATCCTGAGCTACACCCTATCCGTGAGAATAATGCGCTAAAACACGGCCCCATCGTAAAAGCTCGGGATAATACCGTTTACGCAGGAAATGTTTTCGGCTCCGTCATTCTCGGTATCAATACGGACGGAGAGGTGGTTTTTAAGACTGATCAGCCCGAACAGGCGCCGATTCCGGAGGCCGAGCAGCGGGTCGTTAACGGGTATCGCGTAGGTGAGCCGGAACAGAACGTATTTCGAAATATTGACCTGGCGGTGAACTCAGAACACGTTTTTGCACTCTATTCCGGCATAGAAGCTACGTTTGACGAAGCCAGCCGATTTATTATGCACGGTGATATTGATGAGGACAGGCGTATCGGCGAAGCGAAAACCGTGCGGCTTTACAACCGTGACGACGCATCGTACGCAGGCGAATATCACCTACCGGAATGGACTGTAGCAATAGCAGCAGATGAACAGTATCTGTATGCCGTTGTGTGGGATCGCGAGCCGTATCTGATGGTGTTGCAGTTACCTGAGATTGAATGAGGAGTTGTACATCATAGCTTCGTTCTCATATCCCAAAAATATCTTGTTTAAGTCTGACTTAATCAGAGTTCATTTAATATCAGATTGAGGAAGCCCTCATTAATAATTTTGAATCAAACTCAGGTGATCCATCAATATTATAGTCAATCCAGCCGGTACTCCCATATTTTAACCTTGTGATACCCCTCTTCAGTAAACCCCTGGGCAACTATAATATCCTCATTGACATCCGCAAGTATATAATCTTCGGGTAGGTCAAAACTGCCGGAAGGATTGCCATCCGGGTCAAGGATGAGATATTCGGGGTCATCAAATGTACGCAGCCAGTGATAGCCGTTGGGATCAACTTCCCAGCCGAGCTGGTTATGAAAGGACCAGTTGATCACCGGAAGGGAATCATCCAGATGTTGGGAAACAATTGAACGGATTTCGCTGCGCTGGTCTTCCAGATATTCAATGCGGTCATCACCATCAAAAGGTTGGTTGGGGATCGAAGCCGATACCGTATCTACCGGATTAAGGTTGATATCGTGGCGCACGGCTTTAAACTTGTCCGTCCACATAAAATAGATATGACCGTCGGAAGTGGTCGTGTAGCTGTCAGAACGGAGCGTTGGCAGACCTGTCATGCGGTAATTGCCATCTCCGCGATAAGCCAGAGAGGGTTGGTCTTTATACTCTATCACATCCGGCTCCATAATCCGTCCATCTGTGTGACCGGTTGAAAACAAATTAATAAACCAGTGAGGACCCACTTCGGAAGGCTGATTCATTCCACCCTGGCGGAAAATGGCCTGGTCATCCTTACCGAGTAACGCAACACCCTTCATTTCACCATCAACGGTTATTTGATAATCAAACTCCCAGGAGCCATTAGTTTCGGATAACACCGAACTCCGATTGTTGCTGACATCATAGACCGTAAGTTGATCATCATAACCAAGTTCCACCGTCACGATGCTTTCAAACTCGCCCGGACCGGCCCCCTCCCTGCCAATAGTATCTATGGGATTGCCTCGTTTATCGGACACAAAAATTTTGTTTTGTCCGCCATCAGCTATAAAAACATGGTTTTGATGATCCACCACAGCTTCACGTAGCCGGTCAATGATGATATCATCACTGTTCGGAAATGAGCCGATTAACTCGAGTTCAGGCTCCGGTTGATCGGCGGTGTGGATAGCGTCCGGATCCTCCGTTTCCGGCTGACAGGCAACCCAAAAGCAAACAGCAGTCAAGATCAGGGATATATGAGTGGATTTCATAAACAATCAACATGATGTTGTTATGATTTAAATACTAAAAATATAAAAATTAGCTCAGAAATCAAGTCCTTTCAGAGTTGCCTCCCCTCCTGCGGTTTTCCGATTATAACAGCAGTCACTCATTACTTCCTAAAAAATTAAGTGTATTTTATGTTTACTCCCGACACCAGTGGGAAGCCGGCGATGTAGGGAGCCCGGTTTCTATTGCTATTACTTGTTTCCCTTTTTATGTACCCGGCTTGTTAGCCGTATCAAACCGATGATACCGATATTGTAGCCGAATGGCCCCATGCGGTCACCTACGAAGTTTTCGTTCACGCTTTTGCCGACAGCTTCGGCGATGGCATCGGCGATTTCAAAGGACTTACCTCCAAACTCGATTATCTTGATGATCTCGGCGTCCAGGCTCTTTGGCTGATGCCGATCCACCCGTCTCCCTCCTATCACAAATATGATGTTGTAGATTACCGCGCCACCCATCCGGATTATGGCACCATGGAGAACTACGAGCACTTTCTCAACGAAGCCCACGCCCGCGATATCCGCGTGGTGATTGATTTTGTGGTGAATCACACCTCCAGCGAACATTCTTGGTTTGTGGATGCGATTGAAAATCCGGACGGCCATTTCTACGGTTTTTACATCCGGGAAAGCGAAGAGAACATCGAAAATATGACGGTTGATTATACCGGCCCGGATATCGACAACGTGCAGCGCTGGAGTTGCTCCGGCGCCACAGGTTTTGGGGATTAAACGCTAATTACTCTAAACTAATCAGCTGTTTTATACATCCTTTACCCTCAACTCAGTCCGTGAGAAATAAACGAACCGTGCCACAGGCATTCACCCACGGAGACTCTCAATAGGCTGCCTGTGACATGGCTAAACATTCAACTACCACCCTTTCGGACTGCCTTCATGGCGGGGGTCCGCTACCCCTATCCACTGGTCGTTGTGGCGGCCGATCAGATACATGCGGGCATATCCGGGTGAAAGCGTCTGTATATCGTAACCCATTTCGCGGGTTTCATGGAGTACCTGAGCATCAAACCCGCGTTCAATCTGAACTTCAGGAGAGTTGACCGATGGAAAAATTCGCGGCATGCGTACAGCCTCCATCGGCTCCAGGTCGTATTCAAGCATATAGTTGATGTTCTGAATTATCGCCGTCGGTATTCGCCCGCCGCCGGGTGCACCGATCACGAGCCTTACCTGCTCATTTTCATCTAAAATGATCGTCGGCGAAATTGTAGAAGCGCGAACACGGTATGGATGATTGCCTTCCCATTCTTCCACATCGGCCATGTGCTCAAAGTTATAACCCGAGGTATTCAGCAGATATCCGTTCACCCAGGCGCCTGACCCAAATACCGGACTCAACGTGGTGGAAAGGGTCACGGCGTTGCCGTCGGCATCAACCACGGAAATGTGGGTGGTCTCACCGCTGTCGCTGTCGTCATTTTCAACGGGTTCTGATGCGGATTCATAACGTACCGCCCACTCTTCTTCACCGGTGTATAACTCATACCTATCACACTCTTCAGGTGTTCCGGCTTGATTGAATTCAGCGGGATTTCCGTACGCAACTGAATCCGGAGCTTCGCGATTACCGACAAGTTCGGAGCGATGTTGCGCATATTCCGCGGAAATCATCCCGGTGGCCGGTACATGGGTCCACTTGGGATCACTTATGTATTCCGAACGGTCAGCCATTCCGGCACGCAACGCGGAGGCGATTATATCAAAGGAATCCGCGGACCGGGTAGGCAGTCCCTTTCCCGACAGATCTTGCTGATCCAGCAGATTTAAGGTATGAATAATCTGCATACCGGTTTGAGGCGGAGGGGCGGAAAGGACCGTGTGATCATTGAACTCTCCGCACAATACGTTTTTATCCCACTGGGACTCGTAGTTTTCCACATCTTCTATCCCGATGGGATTCCCATTCTCATTTAAAACCTCAACGAGCGCCTCAGCATTTTGCCCTTCATAAAAAGCGCTGCGGCCATTGTCGCGGATTTCAGTTATAAGATCACCCATTTCGGGGAGTCTGAGTATTTCTCCGGGTTTCAGCGGTTCCCCGTCTGACCAGTAGGTATCTGCCGTTTCCTGAAAACGCGTGAGTTTGGTTTCGTTACCTTCGATAAACTCCGCCAGGGTCAGATAAACCGGAAACCCCTCGTTTGCAATGTCAATGGCCGGCTGCAGAACTTCGGCCCGGGAGAGGTTTCCGTGCCGTTCCAAAGCCTCCAAAAGTCCGTCTACCGTACCCGGAATACCGGTTGAAAGCAGATTAAAATCATCATCGCTT
>SLQI01000293.1 GCA_007131535.1 Balneolales bacterium
GGTTTTGGATCGCCTAACACCCATTCAACGCTCGGTATATATTCTGAGGGAAGTTTTTGATTATGATTATACCACGATTTCCGAATGGGTTGATCAACCTGAAGATCTTTGCCGGAAAATTGCGCAGCGAGGACGTGAGAAGGTGAAGCAAAATCAGGTAGCACCCAAATCTCAGTTTAACGAAAACAAGCAGCTGGCAGAGGCTTTGGCAAAAGCCATAGCCGAAGAAGATGTCGGCCAAATTCAGCGGATTCTTGCCGAAGATGCGGTTTTGTATTCCGATGGTGGCGGTAAAGTAGCTGCGGCCCGGAAGCCGATTTTTGGCGCCGGAAAAATTTCAAGGTTTCTGGCAGGTATATATGGTAAAGAGACCAGGGCTATTCATGGAGAATTAAAACTGGTCAATGGAGATGCCGGGTTCATAGTTCGAATGGATGGCAAAATGTCCGGCGTCTGGTCATTCCATATTGATGAGGGTCGGATACGGAATATTTATGTAACTTTGAATCCCGATAAGTTGAAATCCATTGGATCACGTTGAGTTGTAGTACGTGAGCGTGGAACTTTGGTTAACAGCTGCTCCAAATCATTGATCCCCCTGTATACTCTTTGTCAATGCCGAGGCAATGAGGCCGGTAGGGACTGAGATCAACCCGAGGCCAACCATCAGGATGACGAAGGTGAACAGCCGTCCGCCGACGGTAATCGGGTAGACATCACCGTAGCCGACAGTGGTTAATGTAGCCACCGCCCACCACAGGCTGTGAAATACCGAGCGGAAGTGTTCCGGCTGAGCGGGATTTTCGAAATAATAAATTCCCACTGCGGCGACATATAGTACAGCCAGTGTTATCATCCCGAAAACAACGAGTTCGGCTCTGATCGTCCGGAAGGTTTCGGCAAGCCGTTCCAGGGCCTGATTATATCGGGTAAATTTCATTATACGAAGCAGCCGCAACAGCCGGAAAATCCGTATTGATCTCAGGTCTAATCCTACGGCAAGATAAAACGGGAGAATGGCAATCAGATCAATCAACCCATAGAAGCTGAATATGAAGCCAAACTTACGATCAGCCACATAAATCCGTAAGACGTATTCAATTGTGAATATGGCGACGATTATCACTTCCAGATAGCCCAATCCGCTTTTAAATGCAGGATCAAGGTCCGGTAGCGTTTCTATTGCAAAACTGAGCAGCGATAGAATGATCAACCCTTTAATGAACAGATTAAAGTAGCGCCCAGCCCGGGTATCCTCACGCTCTAAGAGTGTTTTCAGAATGGTTTTAATTTGCATGATATCACCATTAATCGAATGGATAGTGCCTCTATGAAAACCCCAATATTTTCGTTCTGCTTGTTCCCCAAAAAAAATCAAGCACGCTCTGCTTTTTGGGCTTCGAGTATCTTGAATCTGGTGATTTTTCAGGACACTAAACAGTTTTTCTTACAAACATGATTTATCGGCCTCTGATTAAAGCATAAGAATTTTTCGGTTGTTTTGCTGTCTTTAATCTACTCCGAGCAGCTCCTTAACCTTCCTATCCAGTCGCCGGCGATGCGAGCCGGACCAGTATACTTTATGGCAATGCGGACATTGAGCAAACTCATCCACATAGCGTTCAGTGAGGGGAAGCAAACGTTCGCGAATCGCATCTTTTTCCACCTGGTTTAGCTTATGGTTGCAGTGAATACACCTTGAAAAGGGATCGAGTACCGAATATAAATCGAAACGGTGTACAACTTCTTCAAGCTGTTCGGTCGGTTGATCCGAGCGGACCAGGTATCCCTTTTCCACGGCGGCATGCATGAGCAGGCGGCGATCCCGGGTGAGCAGAGCCCGATCCTCCCGCTGCATCTGTTCAATAAGCTCCGGGTCGGTTGCATCGTTGCGATAGGCCGTATCCAGGCCTGCCATTCGTAAATACCGGGCCAGCTTACCCAGGTTTACATCGGCCAGCAACCGGGGATTGCGAAGCGGCCGCTGCTGCAGTCGGATAGCGCCTGAAATGTCAAGGGATTCAAAAACCGGGTAAACACTTACCCGGTCGCCATCCCGTACCTTCCGGGAAAAGTCAACCGACTCACCGTTGACCAGGATAAGATCCACTTCGGTATGAGGGACGCCGCACCCCTCTATCAAATCCTTAACGGAGGTCGTTTCCGGAATTTCGCGGGTAAATTCTTTTTTGCGCCTGGCTCTGGGAAGAAAATCGTTGAGCTCTTCGTAAAAACGTAAATAAACAATCATAGCCCGGGAATCATTGGTTAGGTTTATGGCTTTCCGGATTGGGTGTTGCTGGGAAAATTTTCACTCCGGACTTCGTCCATAGCTATACATACTCCTACGGGATTTTACAGGGTTACCGGTGAACCAAAATGTAACTGTGACAATCGAGTTAAAAATCATAAACATTATCGGGTGATCATACATTTCGCTCAACCTCATCTTAAGAATCAGAGCCCATGTACTCCGGTTCTCAAAAGCGAAAATCAACTTTTGTGAAACATTCGCATTCGTATTAAAAATTAATTATAATATATACAGAAGGTTATCCCTAAAATTCATCACATTGCCATGCCTGAACTCAAGCCATTACCCAAAGAAGCCGTTCCCGAGGCGCATGAAAAGGCAAAGCACTATCGCTACCTCGGTGCATCCTGGCAGGCAGAAAGTATCTGCAGAGATATCCTGGAAACGGACCCCGATAACCAGGAAGTGATTAATACGCTTGTACTGGCAATTACCGATCAGTTTGAAAGTTTTGCGAGAACTTCGCCGGCCTATGCCCTCGAAATGGCAAACAAACTGACGGATCCCTATAAAGCGGAATATTGCAAGGGGCTGATTTATGAACGACGAGCCATAGCCACATATAAACGAAATTTAGAGGGCGGAGGCTCCATGGCCTATACGCACTTTGAACGTGCCATGCAGCATTATGAAAATGCTGAAAAGCATGAACCCGGAGATAAAAAAGTGTCCATTTTACGATGGAATGCCTGCGCACGGTTCATCAACCAGTTTAAGTTGTCGCCACCGACGGAAGAGACGGGAGTAGAACCATTTCTGGATGTGTAGTCCGGTTTTCTGACTTTCGTTGGCTGTGATCTTGTTGAATGGCAGTTGCTTACGGATAAAAAACGAGGAGAGTTATGGCCCGTTACGGACCTAAAGAGCATGATGTATTGATCGTAGGAGGGGGTGCTGCCGGTTTGAGGGCTTCCATCGCCATTACCGAAAACCATCCCGAACTCAGTGTTGCCGTTATTTCGAAAGTCTATCCGATGCGGAGCCACACCGTTTCAGCTGAAGGCGGAGCTGCAGCGGTAATCAAAGACGATGATTCTTTGGATGATCATGCCTATGATACCATATCGGGGGCTGACTGGCTGTGTGATCAGGATGCGGTGGAAGCATTTGTCAAGGAGGCACCTGAGGAGCTGCTGCAGCTCGAACACTGGGGGTGCCCCTGGAACCGGGAAGAGGACGGAAATATAGCGGTCCGGTCTTTCGGGGGGATGAAGATCAAACGCACCTGGTTTGCTGCCGATAAAACCGGCTTTCATCTGCTTCATACCCTGTTTCAGACGTCCATGAAATACGATCCGATTCAGCGGTATGATGAGTTTTTTGTCACCCGTCTGGTTGTAGAGGATGGCCGTTGCCAGGGGGTCATAGCAATTGAGTTGGCTACAGGAAAACTGGAATTTATAGCGGCACGCAGTGTGATCCTGTGTACCGGCGGGTGTGGCAAGATTTTTCCGTTCACCACCAATGCCAATATCAAATCAGGTGATGGCATGGCCCTCGCTTACCGGGCCGGGGTTCCGTTGAAAGATATGGAGTTTGTCCAGTACCATCCTACCGGACTGCCGTTTACCGGCATCCTGATCACCGAAGCAGCCAGGGCCGAAGGTGGGTTTCTGCTCAATAAAGAAGGCTATCGATACCTGCAGGATTATGATCTCGGCGAACCCAAACCCTACCCGGTTCTGCGTTCCATGGAGCTCGGTCCGCGCGACCGGCTCTCACAGGCTTTTGAAAAGGAAAAAGAGAAAGGCCGCACCATTGAAGGCCCTTACGGCGATTATGTGCACCTTGATCTCAAGCATCTGGGGGAAAGGAAGATCGATGAGAAGATCCCGTTTGTGCGCGAATTATGCCGCAAATACGAAAACCTTGATCCCGCAAAAGAAATGATACCGGTTCGACCGGTGGTGCATTATGTGATGGGTGGTGTTCACACCGACATCAACGGAGCTACTCCAATTGAAGGTCTTTACTCAGCCGGAGAGGCGGCATGTGTGAGTATTAACGGGGCAAACCGTTTGGGCTCTAATTCACTGACCGAATGCCTGGTGTTTGGCGCCCGTGCCGGAAAAGCGGCGGCTGAATATGCTGCCGGAAAAAAGAAATTCAGTGACGGACTGGAAAAGATCGTAAGTGATGAAGGCAAACGAATCGAACGGATGTTTTTTTCCGAACATGGCGATCAAAGTGAGAGTATTGCGGGGATTCGAAAAGAAATGCATCAGGCGATGGAAGATGGCGCCGGGATCTATCGCACCGAAGATTCGCTCAAATCATCGGAAAAGACCATCAAAGAATTACAGGAACGCCTGCACCGCATATCGATCCAGGATCACAGCTATACCTTCAATACCGAACTGACTTCCGCTTTTGAACTTTCCTATATGCTTGATGTTGCCGAGGCTATCATCCGGTCGGCTCTGCAGCGGACCGAGTCGCGGGGCTCTCATCAGCGAAAAGATTATCCGGAGCGGGATGATGAACAGTTCCTCTCACACAGTTTGGCCTATCAAACCGGAGACGGAACACCCAGGGTGGAATATCAGCCGGTGACCATCACCCGCTGGCCGCCGGGTGAACGTAAATACGGACAATAAACCAATACCCGAAGCTATGGAACAAACGATTACTCTCCAGGTACAGCGTTACATTCCGGAACAGTACCCGGAACCCTATTTTCAGAGTTACGAGGTTCCGTTGCGGAAAAAGTGGGTTATTCTCGATGCGCTTAACTACATCAAAGACGAAATTGACGGCACGCTTACGTATCGCTGGTCCTGCCGGATGGGCGTATGCGGCAGCTGCGGTATGATGGTTAATGACCGCCCGGCACTTACCTGTGCAACGTTTCTGGAAGAGTATGCTCCGGGGCCCGTCCGTATTACCCCGCTTGATTATTTCGGCATCATCCGGGATCTGGTCGTAAATACCGACGATTTCATGGGCAAACTGAAGCGCGCTCAACCCTGGCTGATCACCGATGAAGCCAAACCACTTTCTGAAGGCGCTTACAAACAAACACCGCAAGAAAAAGCTGAATATGAGCAGTACAGCATGTGTATCAACTGCATGTTGTGCTACTCGGCCTGTCCGGTGGTCGGGCTGGAGCCGGATTTTGTGGGTCCGGCCGCCATAGCCCTCGCCCAGCGGTACAACTACGACAGCCGGGATGAAGGTGAGGATCAACGCAATGAGGAGCTGACCGGGGAAGGGGGTATTTACAGTTGCACGCTGGTGGGCGAATGCTCTGAGGTTTGTCCTAAGGCGGTAGATCCGGCAGGTGCCATACAGCGCTATAAAGCAACCGGCGCGGTAGAGTGGTGGCAGTCTGTGTTGATGCCGTGGAAAGGTAAATCATGAACCCGAAATCCGAGTTGCCATGAGTAATGCTCCGAAAATATCAGCCGGTGAAAGAGTTCGCTACAAACCACAGATCTATATGCCGCAGATGTCGATTTTCTGGTGGGTAAAAGACCGGGCCTACGTATTTTTTATCATCCGGGAACTGACCAGTTTAGTCGTAGCGGCGTATGTAATTCTGATGATGATCCAGATCAACGCCTTAAGCCAGGGGCCGGAGGCATGGCAGGCGCTTACCGACTGGTTTGCCACGCCGTTTTCAATCGGGCTGCACATCGTTTTTTTGATACTGCTGATCTTCCACACACTCACCTGGTTCTGGGTAGCCCCGACCGCGATGGTTGTTCGAATCGGAAGCAAAAAGGTTCCGGGTAGTATACTTATAGCCGGGAATATCGCTATGTGGCTAATCATTTCGCTGGCTATCGGCTGGCTGATAGTGAGCATTTGAAACAACTTCAATTCAACAAAATTCCGGATATCATGGCTGCTAAAAAACACAATGATCCATTCTGGTGGACCCTTTTCGGAGCAGGCGGGACCCTATCGGCTTTTCTTCTACCCGTTCATGTTGCTCTTATAGGAATTGCCATCCCACTGGGTTGGCTTGAAGCACCCGGATACGAAAGCCTGCGCTCTTTGGTGGAACATCCCATCACACGCATTTATTTATTTGTTTTGATTTCCCTCTCACTATTCCACTGGGCTCACCGCTTCCGCTACACCCTCTACGACGGGCTAATGCTTAAGCATCTGGAAAGCTACATAATGGTATTTTGCTACGGCGGAGCGTTAGCGGGAACCATAATCACAGCAATTCTGGTAATTACATTTTAATATTGAGCACATCTCCATACAACCGCCGTCTGTCCGGCGTATCCGGGCTGTCGGCATGGTAACTACGGGCCGAGGAAAAGAATCGCCAGGGACGAAAAGGACGCGAAGGGTGGAAGAGGAACCGCAGAACGCAGAGGCATTCGTGCAGAGAGGTAATTGGTTGGAGTCTCGCCGGTAAACAACCGGTAGCAACTATGCCTGGCATTCGGAGGGTTATCACCACGAGACCGAGGAGTTGAAAACCAAACTCGGGTATGCCAATTATCGATATCAGGCGATTGCTCTGATGGCGATTATGCTGCTATCGTCATTTGGTTTTGGTGAGCTTAAAATTAGATCGCCGGTATGATCCGGTAGTACCCGTAATTCTTTATTACAAGAAAAATTGTTTTGGGTGTTCGGGCCCACGGTAAGGATATCTCATGGGGCTGAAATACCGTCAAGAATATTATAAATTGCTTGTTTGCCAAAAAGCTTTGCCGGTGTAAAGCATTATAACAACATTCAAACTCAATGTGGGAATCGAAGTGGAAAAAGGGAAGGATTAGTTCTGTTACTCGTACGCGAATGCATAATGCACCTTAACCCCTGCTTGAATCCTCACCTGTCTTTGTTACATTACTGGCGTTCGGTAACCCATTCATTCAATATATTCATAAGTGTCACATCCATCATCCTGGCAGATTTTTGTAGATACCGGCGGTACGTTTACCGACTGTCTGGCGCTGGACTCCTCCGCGAATCTGTATCGGCAAAAGGTACTCAGCAGCAGTCGGATACGGGCTTCACTCAGAGAGCAGCCGGACCATACCACCCTGATCATTGACGAAGACTGGCGCGCTCCCCGGGCTGATCTGACCGGATTCTCCGTCTTTGCCGGAGGTAAAATAGTTGGTAAAGTCAGCAGCTACGATCGTTCATCGGGTCTGGTAGCTCTTGAAGAAGCAACCCGGGAGCTCATCCCCGGCACAACACTGGAGTTTTCAACCGGGGAGGAAGCGCCGGTCCTGGCAGCCAGGCTGATCACCGGAACACCGGTTGGCAAGAGCCTGCCTGTGGAGTTTATCCGCCTGGCAACTACCAGGGGGACCAATGCTTTGTTGGAGCGCAAAATTGCCCGAACGGCTCTTATTACCAATCGTGGTCATAAGGATGTGCTTCGAATTGGTGATCAGCGCCGGCCGGATCTGTTTGCTCTGCATATCGAGAAACCGGAACCGCTGCATGATGTTGTGGAGCCGGTTTGCGGTCGGATTAGCGCCTCGGGCGAGGAAATTGAGCCGGTAGATCCCGAAGAGATCCGATTGATAGCCCGCAGGATGCGCAATAATGGCGTGGAAGCATGCACCGTCTCCATGCTGAACAGCTATCTGAACCCTGAGCATGAAAACCATA
>SLQI01000171.1 GCA_007131535.1 Balneolales bacterium
AAACCGGTACTTATCTGTAGCTTAGTTAATTTTTCTTACCAGCAAACCAGCAAACCAGCAAACCAGCAACAGACATATCAAGTGCAAAAAAACCACCGTTTGGTCGATAAAAATTTAGAATCGAACTCAGGTACGAAGCTCCTGAAAAGCTCAGTGTACAGCCCGTACATGTGCATTTTCGGGATGAGCGGAACGCCGATATTGGCGCTTTCTTACAGGCACTAACTACTATCTGCCGGGCGCAGATCCTTCATTCGATTTTTGAAGTTGCTCCAGATGAGTTCATGCACGGTTTCTATGGCTTGGCCGGCATCTATCCGCACAAACCTGGGCTCCTCTTCGGCAAGGGCATCAAAGCCCTGTTGAACAAGTTTATAAAATTCATCTCCCGATTGCTCCATGCGGTCTTTTTCATCTTTAAGCCGGGATAAGGCTTTCCCGATATCCAGGCGCAGATAAAACGTGATATCCGGTTTCACCTGATGCGCGGCAATCCGGTTGATTTTTTTGATTTCATCAGGATCAAGCGCATTGCGTGCATATCCCTGATAGGCTGTGGTGGAATCGAAAAACCGGTCCAAAATTACAATGGTATCCGGTTTATCAAGCAAAGGTTTTACTTTTTCACTGATAAGCTGGGCTCTTGCAGCTGAAAACAACAAAAGCTCGGCTACCGGGTCCATCTCGCCCTTGTGATGAAGCAGAATGGTCCGAATTTCTTCCGATAGCTCCGTGCCTCCGGGTTCCCGGAATACCTCACAGCGATACCCCTCGGTTTCCAGCCGCTTTTTCAAACCGGCAACATGGGTAGACTTACCGGCTCCGTCTATGCCTTCAAAGCTTATCAGTAATCCCATTTGTTATCAGCTATACTTTCAATAAAATCAGGATATTTACACTCATCAAGATGTTTGCGCACCTGTTCTTCCGGCGATAAACGATCCCGAATGAGTTTAAATTCCCCGCTTTCCGTTTTCAGCACTTCGGCCGGAAGCGCCCTGCGATTGTAGTGGGATGCCATCGTCATTCCATAGGCACCGGAATTAAGAATCGCCAGTAAATCCCCGATTTCACTTTCAGGGAGGTCACGGTTGATTCCAATTAGATCCCCGCTCTCGCAAATATTTCCGGCAATATCATACCGGGTATCCTCAGCCTGATCCAATCTGGAAATATTCACAATATGATGGTAGGCATCATACAAGGCAGGCCGAAGTAAATGGTGAAAGCCGGTATCGGTGCCAAGGAACGTCTTGTTACCCTGGTCTTTAACCGTATTTACACTGGTCAGCAATAAACCGGCGGGTGCAATGATCCACCGGCCCGGCTCAAAATAAAAACGGAAGTTTCCATTCTTTTTATTCAAAAAGGATTCAAGTAAAGGCCGGGTAATATACTCAAACTCCTGCAGGTCAAATTCCTCATCCCCGGGATGATAGGAAACCGGCAGACCTCCACCGAAGTTAATGTATTCCAGCGATTCATAACCATTGGCCAGGTTGAGCATCATGTTGATTGCTTCATACATATTGGACGGATCTTTGATCCCGCTTCCAATATGAACATGCAGGCCTTCGATACGTATATTGTGCCGGTCAGCCAGCCTGAAACAATCTTCTATTAAATCCTTCCTTATACCGAATTTACTTTCGGAGTTTCCGGTATCCACCTTTTCGTGGTGCCCGTCGCCAATCGCCGGGTTAATCCGGATACAACAGGATTTTGCTTCAGGATGGCGGCAAAATGCCTCCAACCTGCTGTAAGAACCGATATTCAATACTACACCACTCGCGATAGCCTGATCCATCTCGGTGTCGGTCATATTGTTTTCAGTATAGAAGATATCGGTAGGCGTCCGGGTAAATCCCAGCCCTAACAGCACCTCTTCATAACTAACCGTATCCAATCCGAACCGATTTTGACTGATGATCTCAAGTAAATGAGGATTATCATTAGCCTTCATGGCATACAACCAACTTACCGGCAGGCCTGAAAATAACTGCCTGAGTTTATTGCATCGCTCATTTAAGCTTGATTCATCGTATATATATAGCGGGGTGCCGAATTGATCCACAGCATTTTTTAGCTCTTCTACAGAGAGCGGCAGATTCATCCGCATATTCGATTTATCAAATAGATAATTAATTTTGTATCAGAACCTATGAAACTAAACAATATTTCAATGCCAGTCATTATCTAAAAATGTGTAAATTTAATTTTAATACTGCAATTGCGCGCTGCAGAGTTATACCTGCAGAAAAATCAGAGCACTATCAATGCAATAATAATTAACGAGGCTGTCTAAAAAGTAACTTTTTGAAATTGGCAACCTAAAAAATTTAAGTCAGTTTTGGCCAAACATGTCTTTACAGACAGCCTCGTTAGTGGAGACTTCCTTCATACCGTATATAAAAAGCCTGTAAACCATGTTTATGTAATGAAACCTCCTAACAGCAATTGATTTTTTAAAAATGACCGGCATATAAAATTTGTCATACTATTCAGCAAACCATATAATTGGCACGCTGACGTATTGAATCTTGCGGCTGTTTTTGGGTTTTCAATCTACTCGCTCTAATAACTGAATGCGGACACTTTTATATTCTTTACTGCTTATTGCTATTGTCCTTTTCGGGCTGATATCATTGGCCCTTTACTGGACTTTTGTAAAATCAGCGCCCGACTACGACGAGACGATTTCCTCAGGTTTTTTGAATGAACAGGTCCGCATTTCACGGGATGATTATGGTGTTCCTTCCATTGACGCCGCCCATATTGAAGATGCTTATTTTGCTTTAGGTTATATTCATGCTCAGGACCGGCTTTGGCAATTGACCATTCAGCAAATCGCGTTGCAGGGCCGGCATTCGGAGTTTTTCGGGGAAGCCAATTTGGATTTGGACCGCTTTTCCAGGATGATGAGATTTAATCAGATGGGCGAGGATCAGCTGGAGCTGTTATCTCAGGAGGAGTTACGCCTGTTGAGAGCCTATACGTCCGGCATCAATCAGTTTATTGAACGCGGTCCGGCTTATTACCCCCTTGAATTTTCTATTACGCAAATAACCCCTTTAAAATGGGAACCCCACCATGTATTGGCCATGATGAAAATGAAGGCGTGGAGCTTTAGTACCGCTGAAGCCGGTTTGACCGCCTCAATACTTGCAGATGAACTTCCACCGGAAATCTGGCAGGATTTATTCCCGGATGCGCCGGTCCCGGAAGCCGGTTATTCCACTACTTTTGCGGAAGAACCGGCCAAAAAACTATTAGAAAACTCCCGGGCTTTTCAGCATAATCTGGGATGGAGCACCACGCCTTCGGGCAGCAACGCCTGGGTGATTCCGGCTGATCAAACCAACTCCGGCTATCCTGTACTTGCGGCTGACCCTCATGCTTCACTGACCATCCCGAGCCCCTGGTATGAAACCGAGATCAATGTTAACAACCGCACCGTCAGCGGTTTTACTACTCCCGGTATCCCGGTATTTTTTACCGGGCGAAATGAATCGCTCAGCTGGGCATTTACCAACAGCATGGCCGCCGATGCTCATTTCATCAGCTATGCTGATACGAATACTACTCCCGCACAGCAACCTGAATCATCCATAGCCGATCATTTTGAAACCCGCCGGGAAATCCTCCGGGTAAATGGCGATGAGGAAACGCTGATCGAATTAACCGATTCACCCTACGGACCGGTGATCAACAGTTTATATGAGGAACTCTCAACGTATGCGCCGTTGGTACTAAACTGGCAGGGATTCAGCGATCATCAGGATTTTTCCGGCTGGCACCACCTCGCTTTCGCCACTGATCACAATGAATTTGAAGCCGCCGCCGGTCTGATTCGTAATGTTCCGGTACATCTGTTTTATGCCGACCGGCAAGGGGTTATCGATCAAATGATCACGGGTGATTTGCCGGAATATCGATCCCCTGGTTCTATTTTGCACATCTATGAATTTGAAAGTAATCCTCCCGGTATATTCGAAGGCTTGCACAGACCTGATGCCATAAATGAGGGAGAGGGTTACCTCTACAATGCCAATCAGGCATTTACTGTTAACGGATTTCAACCCGGCCACTTTTTTGAACCCGGAGAGCGGGCCGATCGGATCAACTTCTTGCTGAATGAGTTTAGCGGACGTCACAATATAGCTACCAGTCGCGCGCTTCAGCAGGATATTACCTCGCATTATGCCGTACGGATAAATGAGCAAATCCTGCCCATCCTCCGAGAGTACTCCACAGATCCGGATATCGAAAAAGCGTTGGAATACCTGGAAAACTGGAACTATTCGTATTCCCCAAGTGCAACAGCGGCAACGGTATTTGATCAGTTTTTGCTGGAGTTAGGACGGGAAATATTCGGAAGGGTTTTGGATGATGAATACCAAAAACTGTACGGCCGGCACGACTTTTTTCCCTATAAATCCATCCTGCATATATTGCAAAATGGTTCCGTTCTGCTCGATCCGGACTTGCAAAACCCTGATTACCCCTCGGAAGTAGTAATAATTGAAAGCATGCGAGAAGCAATTGCAGAGCTTTCAAGAACGGTGGGTGTTGAAACTTTTGAATGGGGTTGGGAAAATGTTCATCAAATTTCTTTTATTCCGTTTGCAGGTTCCATTTTAGATGATAAATTGGAAAACAACCCTGGTATGTCGATGGTCAGGCAAAGTCTTTTGGATCGGGGACCTTTTCCCCACGGAGGACACAGTACCACAATTAACCAGGGAAAATACGACTGGAATCGACCGTTCATGATGACGCACGGCGCGTCATTCAGGTTTATCACGGATCTCGGATCAGACGCATACTATGCGATACTGTCAACCGGACAATCAGGCAACCCGATATCTGATTTCTATGATGATCAGATACCTTCGTGGAAAGACGGAAATTATCGCATAGTACAAATCGGAGATGTAAATGAGCGGCCGATAAAACATATCATGAGAATCATTCCGGAATAGTAATGATGAAAAAATACTGGTTGGGAATAGATGCCGGTGGCAGCCGGTCTACTATTATTGCTGTTGATGAACAGAATGAACTAATTAACAAAGTTACCGGCCCTTCTATTCACGCAGGCCGGCTTAAACCGTCAGAGTCGGCAAAACGAGTAGCCCGACTGGTTGCTGAAATTCTTTCCGATTTGGATCAGGCCAGCCCGGTCGGTCTTGGTGTGGGATTAGCGGGTGCAGGGCGCAGTTCCATTCAAAAACAGGTCACCAACGAGCTGGAACGTCAGTTACCCTCTATACCGCTCATAGTAGCCTCAGATGCTGAAACCAGTTATTTCGCTACTTTTAAAGATGAACCCGGTATTTTGATCATCTGCGGTACCGGCTCCATTGCCATGGGAAAAGATGGAGAGGGCTGGAAACGTTCCGGCGGGTACGGCTATCAAATCGGAGATCCCGGCAGTGGATATCAGCTCGGCCAAAAGCTGCTGTTTCATGCCTGCGAACACTACTCACTCCATGATCAATTTCCACTTCCACTGGCTCTCGAAGACCGGGAGCTGAAAACACTTGAGCAGCTGCTGGATTTCCTTTATGTAGAGAAACAAAGCCCTGCAAAATTTGCCCCCCACTTTTTACAGTCCGTAAAAGACGGTAATAAAGAACTCGAATCCATCCTTGATCGAGAGCTTGAATTATTGACCCTCCAGGTAAAAACCCTTACCCAAAAGATTGTTAACTTTTCCGGAAAAATTTCAATGTCCGGAGGCATTGCTTCCGATGAAATGTTTCGGGAAAAACTAAAATCGCACCTCAGAAACGTTATACCGGAGATTAAATGGGCCGAATGGGTAAAAGAACCGGCTTATGGTTCATGTTACCTGATACAGGAACATCTGCACCATTCAAGCGATAACCGGAACCTGAATAATACAAGTTAGATTATTGAGCAGCGGAATAACAAACAGTAACATCTTCGGGTTTAATCCTGCTTTGTTCCTTCTTTCCCTTGTTGTCGGGATAGCATTTCATGCCTGTTCAACAGAAATGATGGAATCGAATACCTTCCAGGGGACAATACTGCAGGATACCCATTCTACTTTTTCCGCCAACCCCACTCGTTCCGCTGATGATCTCATCGAGCGAATGACCCTTCGCGAAAAAATTGGCCAATTATTATTTGTATCTGCCGATGGCCGCTTTAAACACGAGGACTCCCGGGAGCACCGCGATCTGATGCAAAAAATCCGGGACTACCACATAGGCGGTGTTATGTTTTTCGGAGGGGATATCTACGGACAGGCTCATTTAACCAACCGAATGCAAACCGCCTCCGACATTCCCTTGCTGATCAGTCAGGATATGGAGTTCGGAGCAGCCATGCGTGTTCGCGGCTCCACCTATATTACCCCGGCCATGGGAGTCGCCGCTACCGGCAATCCCGAAAATGCTTACCTCAAAGGCAAAATTACAGCTAAAGAAGCACGTGCGCTGGGCGTCCATCAGATTTATGCGCCGGTTCTGGATATTAACAACAATCCGGCTAACCCGATTATAAATGTGCGATCGTTTTCTGAGGATCCGGACATTGTAACCGAATTTGCCGAAGCTTTTTACCGGGGGGTTAAATCACAGGGGCTGATCGCTACGGCCAAACATTTTCCGGGGCACGGTGATACCGATATAGATTCCCACATATCCCTGCCCACCATTTCTCATGATTACACCCGGCTCGATACGTTGGAACTCCGGCCATTTCGCGCTTTGATCAATAAGGGTATACCGTCGGTAATGACGGCTCATATTTCGTTTCCGGCCCTGAGCCATGGAGAGCGGATCCCCGGTACGCTGGATGGGGTTGTAGTCAATGAAATCCTCCGTGATTCACTCGGATTTGAAGGCCTTGTTGTTACCGATGCCATGGATATGCACGGCATTACCAACAACTTCTCTCCCGGTATGGCTGCCGTCAGGGCCCTGAATTCCGGCGCCGATGTAATTTTGTTATCTCCGGATATGTTGACTGCTATCGACGAGATTGAACGAAGTGTCGAACGCGGACTGCTGGATGAATCCCGGATTGATGAAGCTGTCCGCAGGCTGCTGGACTGGAAGATTAAGCTGGGATTGTTCGAAGACTCCATGGTGGATATTGACCAACTCAACCGTGAAATACGCTCCCCGGAACACGAGCAGTTTGCCGATCAGCTTGCACGGGAATCCATCACCCTGTTAAGAAACCGCGGCGACATTGTCCCTATCCGGCCGAGTCGTCATCCCCGTGTGCAGGTAATTGCTCTGGCAGATGACCGCTCCGGATCCACCGGAAACTCATTTGCACGGGCAGTACGAAAATATCACCCGGATGTCGGCTTCCGAATTTTCGACCGGCGCACTCATCAAAGTGAGGTCGAACGAATGCTCAGAGACGCCAGGCAGGCCGACCTGGTTATACTTGCTTCGTTCATTCGCGTACGAACTTCCCAAAGCATACAACTCAGCACTCAACAGCGTCAGTTTCTCAACCGGCTGCAGAACATCAATACCCCAAAAGCGCTGGTTTCTTTAGGAAACCCTTATGTTTTTGAAGATTACCCAGATGCCGCCATACATCTTTCGGCCTGGTCAACATCGTCATCCCAGGTCCGGGCCGCTGCCGACGCATTGTTCGGCGCCGGCGATATAAATGGCAGGTTACCTATCAGCATCCCCGGCTTGTACGATAAGGGAGACGGTTTAACGATCCCGCAAAGCATTATACGGGAAGATCAACCGGAAATAGCGGGGTTTAATTCACTTAAGCTCCGGGAAATTGAACACACTGTTAATCAGGCAATCCGGGATTCAGTTTTCCCCGGAGCTGCTGTAGCTGTGATGCGGGACGGAATTCTGGCTTACCATAAAAGTTTCGGATATCACGATTACACCAAA
>SLQI01000478.1 GCA_007131535.1 Balneolales bacterium
AACCTTCAGATGATACTTTATCACCCAAACCCATAGTCTAATGTGCGGCCGCTACGCGTTTTATCATCCCTGGCATGAATTTCTGGAAACTTATCTCATTGAAGCTCCACACCTGGATGAGGTGCCTCCGGTTTACAATGCTGCTCCATCCATGAATCTGCCGGTTGTGCACCAACATGAGGGTCACCGGCAAGCTGAAGCCTTTCGCTGGGGGCTGATTCCTCATTGGAGTAAAGATGAGCAAATCGGATACAAGATGATCAACGCGCGTGGTGAAACGGCCGCTTCCAAACCGGCATTCCGGAAGCCATTTAAAACGCGGCGATGCCTGGTGCCGGCCAGCGGATTCTATGAGTGGCGTAAAGAGGGTAAAGAGAAACAGCCGTATTTTATCCGTTTTACCGACGATACCCCCATGTTTTTTGCCGGGCTGTTTGATGAGTGGGTTTCCAAAGATGATGGCGAAATCATCCACTCCTACACGATCATTACTACCGATGCTAATCCGGCTTTACAGGAGCTGCACGATCGCATGCCCGCCGTTCTTCCGCCCAATACCTTTGATCTCTGGCTGAATCCCGAAAACCAAAATACCGACCATCTCACCACTCTGTTGCAGCCCTGGCCCAAAGATGATATTACTTTTTACCCCGTCTCTAAAGCCGTTGGCAACCCACGCAACCAGGGTCCGGATTTAGTTGAGCCGCAGAGGGATCTGTTCGGGTGATCAAAAAAATGGGTTCCAGGGTAAGCTGGTAAAACTCCGGCCTGCCTGAGACCAGGCATTAATAAATAAGAAAATAGGCCTTTAGTTCCCGGTGAATGGTACCGTACAGCTCTTTCAGCACGACGATCACCGGAATGGCAAAGAGCAAGCCGATAAAGCCAAACATTACCGACCCGGCAATCGCAGCCAGAAATACTACCAGCGGGTGGAGATCAACAACGCTCCCGAAGATCACGGGTTTGAAGTACACATTGTCGATAAGTTGCACCAGCATAACCACCACTACACTCCATAGGAGTAAATGATCCGCCTGAATAAAAGGCAGCCACGGGTTGATTTCACCCATATGACTTTCCATCAGTGCATACAGGGCGATAACCACAAGGCCGACGACACTGCCGAAGAAAGGAATAACATTAGCGATACCTGCAATCAGAGACAGTATAATGCTGATGCCCCAGTCAAGTCCGATCATGACCAGCAGTATCCACAAGGTTGCGGCAACGGCAACCACTTCCATGAAGGTCCCCCGCAGATAATTCCCGATGGCCCGGTCTACATTGTCGAGAGCGGTGAGCCCCATTTCAAAATAGGTATTGGGCACCAAGCTGATCAGGCTCTTTTTCAGCCTGCCGTCATCCACCAGCATAAACAGGAAGACAACCGGCATAATGAGCCAAATAGAAGCAACGCTGATAATTTCGGCAATGAGCGAATGTTCACGAGTAGCTTCAGCTTCCTCTTCCCCCTCATCCTGAACTTCGATCATCTCTTCGTCGATCCCCAGATAGTTCAGCTCCTCAAGGTTCTGTTGGTAGTGCCTCCAGGTATGGTTTGAAATTATCGGATTTCCTTCATGGTCATAGGTATTACGCAGCTCCTCAAATTGCTCCCGCTCATATTCATCAAGCATCAGAAACCGGTTGAGCGTACTCATCATCGGGTCCAGCTCCTCCCCGAACACCTGGTATAGCAAATTGCCATCTTCATCCTCCGCCAGGTCTTCAATCCCCATGTAGGCACGGTACTGTTCGTTGATCTGATATTGGAGATTAACCTGCAGTTCCAGCATCTCCTGCTCATCCGGGATAAGGCGCACTACCTCCCGGGAGATAAACATGATCAGGATGACAAAAACCAGGAACAATATCAGGATACCCGCCCCTTTCGGAACCCCGTTCCGGCGAAGCATATCAAGCAACGGCATACAGAGGTAAGCGGCCAGAAAACCGAGCACCATGGGGAGTATCAGCGCCTGCAGAGAGATCAGCAGGTAGACTCCCAGGGTAAGAAAAATGGCACTAAAGACCGTGTGGTATATAATGCTCCGTTTCCGGCGCTGCTTTTTGAATTCTGCTGGGTCCAAAATTATACCTCCAGGTTAACCTGACTCAGCTGTTCATTAGTGGCCTTCAGCCTCATTCCGATAATGATGGCAAGCTGTTTCATAATTTTGCCGCCAATTGTCGGTTGGCTCATCATTAATTTGTCGAGATCAGCCCTGAAGATGGCCAGCAGCCGGGTTTTCTTTTGGGCAACTGCCGAAGCGGATCGCGGGGAGTTATCCAGCAGCGCAAGTTCTCCGAAAAATTCGCCCTTTTTGAGCCGGGCAAGGTGAAAAACTTCGCTATCCATATCGTGTATAACTTCCACCTCCCCCTGCTCCACGATGAACATCGCCGCTCCCGGCTGATGCATCCGGAACACGAATTCTTCCGGCTCATATTCCCGCTCATGAAGCAACGTCGAAACCGTTTTCAACTCCCGATGGCTCAGATGCTCAAACAACGGTATTTGATGCAATACATCATACACATCTTCATCCGAACTGAACTGAAACCAATCAAATATATTCGCCCAGAAAGGATGATTGTACCAAAACTGCTCGTTTACATTATCTGCCTGCTTTTCGGCTTTTCCATCTGACTTCATTTGAGTAACCCCTGTTACATTTCAAGATTTTTATAAACACCGCATTTAACGCAAACACCGGAGTTTCGGCCATCTTGTGATTCCCACACCATTGCGGCTACAACAAAAATTACATCCCATGAAAATGGCTTACCCCCGATAGTACAACCCGGCATTCTTCAACAGGCTCGATTGAACATACCCTTTTTAACTTCTGCCATAATATGGCAAAATATTGACTTCGAAAAAAGATTTAGCGGGGGCGCCATTGGTGGAAAGTTTAGTATAACTCCACCTCAAGTAAATCATGGTAAATACGTTGCCATAACTTTGTTATCTGTAGTATTTCAAAAATATCTAACAAAACATATTTCACCAGCTCAAAGCCAGCCAATCTGTATTGCAAGAGTTTATTTGAAATGAGAATAGTCGTTTGTGGCAAATTTTCAACTACGAATTTTACCTCCCTGATTCAAACATCCGACTTTCTCTCTCTAATTAATATAATTTATCGGGAACATTACCAAAAGCTCCGTAGTCTCACTGTTTTAGTGTTAGAGCAGAGTATAGCAGACTCTTTTGTTGAATTAGAGTCAGAGTATCGGAATGACCGGTAATTGTTGCAAATGACCGGATAGGTCGCGAGACGATGCGTCTGGTGAACAAAAACATTCCTCAAGATCCGTATATGAGAGATCATAAACTGAACCAAGAGAATACCATGGTTATTTCAAGCAAAAACGGAGAGAAGATAAGTGGAAGTGATAGCTTTTATCACAATACTCCGGGTTTTAAGGGAATACTTATTACTTCCATAGCGCTGTTACTAACCGGAGTGGCTTGTGATAATGAACCAACCGGCACACAAGTAGTCGAAGCGGAACCGTATGAGACTTACGGGCATACAGAGGGTGAAAAGTTTCATAATGCACCCGAAACAAAATCCACCAATAAACTTAAAGTAACTGCCCGTCATCCGGTGGGGCGTAACTCGGCAGATCACCCACATGCAACCGGTGACGAAAAGCACTACGAGTTTGTTTTATCAGATAATGAGATAGATGCCGGCTGGACTACGATCCAATTTCGGAATCAGTCCCGTTCAACTCATTTTGTCTATCTCGTAAAGGTTCCGGATGACCAGGCTCACCTTACGAGTGAAGAATATATGGAAGAATTCGGTCTTCCGTTTCAGGAAACCTGGAATCCGTATTATCGGGGTGAAATAACCGCCGGTGAATTCATCGATAGGTTATTTGCAACTCTGCCGGAATGGTTCCATGATGCAATGCCAAGCGGCGGAGTTGGCCTAACTGGTGGACGACAAACCACCGCCACAACGGTTAATTTGACAGAAGGCACCTACTTTGTTGAATGCTATATTCTCGACCATGATGGAGTATTCCATACCACTCACGGGATGGTCGAAAAACTTGTGGTAAACGGTAAAAACACCGGGACCTCCAGTCCTGAAGGTGATCTGGCTTTATCTCTGTCATCAGCCAACGGTATCGTTTTTGATGATGAGGTTCATCCGGGATATCATACCGTAGAAGTGATATTCGAAAACAACATGCCTTACGGTCATGGCCTCGGGCATGATGTTCACCTGATCCGTTTTGACCATGGCACCACACCGGATGAGCTGAATGACTGGATGAGTTACCTGGATGTGGGTGCCGATGGATTTTATGCAGACCAGGGTGCTCTGTCAACTTCCGGAGATAATCCCGGGCCGCAAACTTTCAAGGGCGGTGTACAAAGTATATTTGCTGAAGAATATCCTCAATCAGCCTATGTACATGTAACACTCAAGCCGGGGGATTATGCCTGGGTTTCTGAAGTCCCGAATCCGATGCAACCATTTCCCGAAAATCCGGGAGTTAGCTTGCTGAAAGAGTTTACGGTCCAACCACCACAGCATGCCCAAGGACGTGGTAACCATTAACCTTTTGTAGAACTAACTGTAATTCAATAAATAAATGCCCCTGTTTAAGCCGGTAAGAGCAAACCATTTTCAAAAATGGGCAGCAAACGGGTTTATTCAGGGGTTGATAAATTCCATAATCATAGTTACTCCTATTTTCAAACTGTAACTCACAGTGAGTTTATTAGTCTCTTTTCGCGCATTTCATGTTTAATTCACTCAGGATAAATACCCCGAATATGAAATACCGCTGTCGTTTCAGTTGCTTTCCGTTAATTTGAAAATGTTATGCGCAGAAAAGACTAACATCCACGGTAGATATAACTCTCCCATTCTTCTTATCTCCCAAAAACAAAAAGGGCTGCTATCAAACTAAGTGATAACAGCCCTTTTACCCAGTGGCGGGGGGAGGACTCGAACCTCCGTCCGCCAGCTGGCGGATATGAGCCCGACAAACTAATCTACTTCTTGACTAATAAGGGAGCGAATCCACCTTCTTCCTGCTGCCGTTTTCAGTTGACTTTCACGTCGCCTCGCCTGCTTTTTGGTTTCATACTCTTCCCAATGGACCAACCTCCACGGACGGTATTTTATCGTCCAGCCTTTCTTGCCCAATTCATTGTGCGAGACAAGCCGTTCTTCAAGATCGCCGGTGTAGCCAATGTAAATCTTATCGTACTCCTCCGAATACAATACATATACCGTATACTTCATAGCCTCTCCTTTTGATTTCAAACTCCCCAAAAACAAAAAAAGGGCTGCTATCAAACTAAGTGATAACAGCCCTTTTACCCAGTGGCGGGGGGAGGACTCGAACCTCCGACCTTCGGGTTATGAGCCCGACGAGCTACCAGCTGCTCCACCCCGCGATGTGATATTCTGCTTTTAGAATAGATTCCAAATATACTACGAATAAAAAGCCATGTCAAGTATTTTGCTAATCGATTACACTCAAATTTACCGTGATACCGGCTGTATTCGCTACATAATTCAAATGGTTTCAAGGGTACTTTTTGCAAGTAATTATCCCTATATTTGGCGGTTCGGATATTGGTGCAGCCGAGCACTTATTTAGATTATATCATTACATTTATTCACAGCTTAAAAAAAGGGACGTGTTTTATGGCAGTACATGAAGCATTGGCACCTGATCAGGTTCATGAAATTTTAGGCCGTCATATGTTAGCTGACGGTTACGACTTGGTTCTCGATCTCGACAAGAGTGAGGGTGCTTATTTATATGATGCTAAGAGACAAAAGAATTTTCTTGATTTCTTCACCTTCTTCGCATCCAATACTCTGGGGATGAACCATCCAAAGGTGACTAAGAATGAGGAGTTTCTTGAGAAGATGAAGCGGGTAGCCGTGCACAACCCTTCTAATTCGGATGTTTATACTCAGGAAATGGCCGAGTTCGTGGATACATTTTCCCGGGTTGGCATTCCGGACTATTTGCCCAAAGCTTTCTTTGTTGCCGGTGGGTCTCTCGCCGTTGAAAATGCCCTGAAGGTAGCGTTTGACTGGAAAGTGCAGAAAAACTTCCAAAAAGGTTACCGTCACGAAAAGGGTCATAAAATTCTCCATCTGGACCAGGCTTTTCACGGGCGCAGCGGATATACGATGTCGCTGACGAACACCGAGCCCAATAAAGTAGCCTATTTCCCGAAATTTGACTGGCCGCGAATTAAAAACCCGAAAATCACTTTCCCGCTTGAGGGAGATAATCTCGACCGGGTGATTCAGGATGAAAAAGAAGCCGTTGCACAGGCTGAACAATATCTGCAAACGCATCGTGACGATATCGCCGCTATCATTCTCGAGCCTATTCAGGGCGAGGGTGGAGATAACCAATTCCGAGTGGAGTTCCACAAAGAACTGCGACGTCTGGCCGATGAATACGAAGCTCTGCTGATATATGATGAGGTGCAAACCGGTATCGGAATTACCGGCAAATTCTGGGCGCACGAACACTACGTAAAACCCGATATCCTCGCATTCGGCAAGAAAGCTCAGGTCTGCGGTATCCTGGCAGGTAACCGTATTGACGATATCGATACCAATGTGTTCAAAGTATCTTCACGGATTAACTCTACCTGGGGCGGCAATTTAGTGGATATGGTACGCTTTACGCGCTACCTTGAGATTATTGAAGAAGATAATCTGGTAAATCACGCCGCCGATGTCGGAGCATATCTGCAAAGTAAGATCAAAGAGTTCGTCGATAATAACGAGTTCGTCACCAATGCGCGTGGACTTGGTATGATGTGCGCCTTCGACTTTGAAGAGCCTCGCATTCGCAGTGAATTCATCAACCTGGCCTATGAAAACGGCCTGCTGATTCTGCCTTGCGGAACCCATGCTGTGCGATTCCGTCCGAATCTATCCGTTCAAAAAGAACACATTGACGAAGGGATGGAAATCGTTGAGAAAAGTCTCAAAGAAACGCTGGCTAAGTATCCCGGCCTTACCTACAAGCACGGGAACGGCTCCAAGCGATTTTGGAAAAGCGAATAATCCGACGGATTATTCACCGTACTTTCCAGTAAGTAACACTAAAAGGTCAACTGCCACAGGTAGTTGACCTTTTTTTGTTCCCGGTAATCATTGCTAAGATGAGTTCGATTTTAAACTATCCAGGGATCCGTTGATCTTGCCGGGATTTCTTTACGCATTCTAATGGCGTAAATGATAATCAATAACCGGTAACCTTTGGGTTTCCGGCGATTGCTCCATACCATATTTAGGAGATCATACAAAATAGATCGAAAGCTGTCATAAGATTAATAAATATAACATGATAAGACCGTGCAAATTAAGCAAATATGAATCGAACTCAGGTTATCTGTAAAAGCTGCTCCGGATAAGGTTAATAAATGATCACTCACTAAACCCCGTATTTTAGTAAGCACTTACTTTACCCTTTAATTCCTCTTCACGGCGTAAAGACAATACTTGAGCACGTCAAACCGGCTTCAGCTTTTGACAATTCAGAGACATCGATTGTTCGGAGCGGGATGTTTTCAGCTTCCAGCTTTTGCCGGGTTTGGTTAAATACTTCGGGATAGAGCACTTCCCCATCAATTTTTAACGCGTTCGCAGCATAAGGCTCCAAAGAATCCACATGAATGATCTTCATGGATGGAAACAGTACGGGATCAATCCAATCCGGGTTGATCAGCATCACATCTTCGGCAACATGGGCAAATGCCGTTTTGAGGTGTAAACAATGCTCTACGGGAATGCCCTCCACAGTATATCCGAATGGTTCTAAAATACTTCGAA
>SLQI01000198.1 GCA_007131535.1 Balneolales bacterium
AGTAACCGGCTTCTGCCTGATTATTGCAATCTTGTTTAAACCCGTATGATGATGATTGCCGGGTTTGGCTGTAAACTCTTGAGCGCAATAATAAAGCAGCAAAACTCAACGTGAACTACATCCGGTCGTTTACCATTCCCGGTTTTTATATCCCTAATCCTCTCTGAAATACTTTCGCCAGCGGCAGCCGTGATGCAGAAGGGAAGGGCTGAATAATAAACCATCAATCCGGTTGAGGATCTGCGTCATCATTTTTATCCCCCCGCAAAATTGGGGTTCGGTGGCTATTGTGATCCCGACAAGATCCGGAAATAGAGTTGCCGGAAGCATGGCTTGCGGACCTATGATTCGGGCAATCTCCGGATCAGACATGCGGTTGACATGGGCCCCGCCGCCAATAAATTCCGGACTATTGGTGAAATAATCGAGATCTATATCCAGGATAACCTTCCGATTACTATGATGACTTCGGTAGTGTTTTAAGGCTTCGGCAAGAGAGTGAAACTTGTTGATGCTGTGCTGCTTGCCGTTTCGATCAAGGATTTGATCCGGACCCCGGAAGCGCTGTTTATATACCAGCCACACATCATTGATAATCCCGAGCCATGCGGCGGTCAGAATCTGACTGTCATTATATGGACTCATGTTGCGCCAGATATTCCAGGAAAGGTCTGCTTTTGATAGCTGATTAAAATTCTGAAATGCCTGCTTGGCTTCATCTTCCGGATCCGCCAGATCAAGGTGCCAGTCGAGGCTGAATAAATCGGGTGGTACAGTGGTTTGGCATTCGGTCCAATAAAAAAGTGCAAACCGATGCTCTTGAGTCAGCGCAACATTTACCTGACCTTCTGAATGAACCGGGTGATCCAAAGTAACCCTGTATGTATTCGGCGGGCAATCTGCTTCCGGTTTCGGATGCCAAAACTCCTCTTCCATATATGATGAACAGAATGATAAGTGGTGCGGGTTATTATCAATAATTAACTCGAATCCGGTAAATTTCAATATAAATATTTAGACGGAACCCAACCCAACACCTCACTATCCGCAATAAGCAAAGGCTGCGGAGAAGCCGGGTTCGTCAGAATATTGCTTGTACACCCGGAATTATCTTGAATGCCAACAGATTACCACGTAATACGGGATGGCCGGTCTTCTTCTTCTCGGCGATCCGTATCTTCGGTTTCCATTATCATACCTGCAGGCTGCTGAAATGCCTCGGTAGACCAGTAAACATCGTTGTCCCTTTTTACCTGGTCTATAAAACGCGCCACTACGGGCAAAGCAGACCGTGATCCCTGACCAACCTGGCTGCCCTGCGGGAACCGGATTCTTCTATCTTCTCCGCCGACCCATGCCCCCATGACAACCTGTGGAGTCATTCCTACAAACCAGGCGTCGGCACTGTTTTCCGTGGTTCCGGTTTTGCCGGCCATATCCTGATTGAAACCGTCAACCCGCCACCGAAGGCTCATTCCGGTTCCGCTTCTGATAACGTCCCTCATCATATCCAGAACGTAATAAGCGGTTTCCGGATTGATTACCTCTTCCTGGTGCTGACTGTGAAATTCAGCAAGTATGTTTCCGTCTTTATCTTCGATGCGGCTTATTGCCACAGGCTCAACATATACCCCCTGGTTTGCAAAAGTTGCGTAAGCACTGGTCATTTCCAGCAGACTTGCTTCGGCAGTTCCCAGAACAATGGAAGGGTAACGGTTGATAGTACCCCGGAATCCCATCTGTTCGGCGAGGTCTGCAATTCGGTTTACGGCAGGTGTAAGTTCTTCCAGCCGGTTGGTTTCAGGGTTACCCGCCAGTTCCGGCAAAAGACGAACCGTCACATTATTACTGGAGCGCGCCAGTGCTTGACGCAGGGTGATGTTATCAAAAGAAGATGTTTGGTGGTCCCGCGGACTCCAGCGGGATCCGCTGGCATCGAAAAAACTGACCGGGTAACTGGAAAACCTGTCATGGGGACGGTAGCCATTGTCGATAGCAACAGTATACACAAAAGGTTTGAAGGTTGAGCCGGTTTGCCTCCTGGACTGATAGACATTATCTCTCTGGATCTGTCCGTAATCCGTACCGCCAACCCAGAATTTGACCTCTCCTGAAGAGGGGTCCAGCCCTACAAATCCGCCTTCAATACGAAACCTTGCCTGCTTCAATGAGTCTGCGAAGGCTTCATCTTCCCACAGTTTTTCGAGGGCCTCATCCTGAGAAATTCCCTCAGATACCAGTTCCTGATAGGTGTCGGTTTCCCGAATAAAGCTGTCAAATATCCGGGGGAAGCGATCAAGAAACTCATCCATATACTCATCGTTGGTCCAAACTCGCTCAAATTCACTTTGTACAGAACGAACCTGTTGTTCAAGTGACCGCTGAGCATGTTGCTGCATTCGTGAGTCAATGGTGGTATGGATTACCAGCCCGTCCCGTTCCAGATCATACCCGTTCTCTTCAGCCCAGTCTCGAACCTGCTGCCGTACATATTGACCGAAATAACGGGACTGTTGCCCTTGTCTGAACGGCGGGTTATAATCAAGATCGATTTCTTCTTCCCGCAGTGAGTTGAATTCTTCGGGATCAAGGAAGCCATGCCTTGTCATCAAAGAGAGTACCACATTGCGTCTCATAATTGATGCTTCCGGACGGGTTCGCGGATTAAACATTGAGGTCGCTTTCAGGGAGCCAACCAATGTAGCCGCTTCCAGTACATTGAGGTCACTGGCCGGTTTGTTGAAATGAGTCATTGCAGCCGTTTCGATACCGTAGGCACTATTGCTGAACTCTACGGTATTCAAATACATTTCAATGATTTCCCTTTTTGTGTAATTGCGCTCAATTTGAATGGCGGTAATCATTTCCCGCAGTTTTCGCTGTACACTCACCTCACGGCCGATTTGACGGTACAGGTTACGAGCAAGCTGCTGGGAAATAGTTGAACCTCCCTGAGGATCCCCCCGCAATATGTGATACGGAATGGATAAGGTTCGATACATGTCCATTCCCCAGTGATTAAAATATCGATGGTCCTCGGTAGAGATCAGAGCATTGATCACGTGCTCTGAGATTTCTTCGTAGCGTACCGCGGTTCTGTTTTCGGTGAAATATTTATCCAGAACCTCGCCGTCCTTACTCATAACAAACGAAGCGACGTCGGTACGCGGGTTTTCAAGCTCTTCAAGAGAGGGGAGTCCCTGAGCCAGGTAGAGGAAAAAAATGATTCCGAGAATCAGGCAAGCGAGCACGAAAATTGCGAATCCACGCATAATTTGCATCCAGGATACCCCGTCGTTGTTTCCACCATTGGGGTTATGAGCGGATGAATCGGGATCATCAGAGGTCGGGGGCTGATTTCCTGAACCTCCCTTCCTGGAAAAGAACGAACTCCACCGGCTGCTGCTTTGTTTGCCATCCGATTTTCCGGCAGGTGATGAGCTGTCATCTTCAGCCGATGATTGCCGGTTCCGTTTTTCCAATTGTTGACGGCGGTACTCCGGGTCGTTAAAATACCGGTCAAGCTCGTCGTTGTTATGATCCTGGCTCATACGTATTATTTAATTCCAGTGAAAGAGTCGCTTCAGTTTTAGTGCTGGTTTCACTCCACTTAACGGGATGAAACTCCTTATTGGCATACAATATCAGGCTCCGCTCAGCAAAAAAGTTACCTGTATTAAGATAACGCCTGTGCTTAAGTTTTTCATCCCTTCTGTAATGATGATGACCACATATCACAACATCAGTGTGGCCTTCTTCCAAGATTCTGCGGCACCATAAATCAAGTTTATCCCTGCTTTTGCGGGATGGTTTGAGGCTGCTGAGCTTCGAAAACCATTTCATCAACCACAATCCCGCAGGTTCCGGAAATACGCTCTGATACATTTTTACAAAGTTACTGTTCCTTAGCAATCGATGTAGCAAGGGACGTGGAATACCCCAGGATTGGTCCGATAAACCATCACCATGCAGTAATAATACCCGCCTGTTGTTCCATGTGACTATGCGGTATTCATGTTCAACATCAATTCCACATTCTGAAAAAAAAGAATGCATCCAGTTATCGTGGTTTCCGGTGATGTAAAGAATGGGAAACCCGTTAGCTGCCATTTTTGTTAGCTTTTGAACCACTTTTTCTGCCAATACAGGGCGTGAACCGGGGTACTCCATCCAAAAGTCGAATAAATCCCCGAGTATGATAAGCCCGGTACAGTTCTCCCGGCAGTAATCCAGCAGTTTGAGAAACGACTCTTCGATTTCTCTGTTAACAGCCCGGCTAAAACCGCCTAAATGAACATCCGCAACAATGAGTACCCGGCGATCCGGCTCCGGGGTGTGAAGTGGTTCAGTCAATTCCGAAGATATTTTTCCACTCTTCAACTTCGTGCTCATCAAGCTCAACACCCGGGTCTTCTCCGGGCACGGGTTTTCCTGAAGGGGAATCTGAATGTTTTTGTTCGCGAGTAAACTCGTCAGTAAGTTCCTTTACCGACACTACATCACAACCGGCTTGCCTGGCATAAGACTGTACCTCATGATCATCGCTGACCACCGTCCACTGATTCCGGGATTTCTTTTTTCTGAGCATGTTTCGGATGATCAAATCAGCCGGCTTGTTTCCGCTGAACTCAATTTTCAGTGAGTCGGGCTGACCAGGCACTTGTATCGGGTGCCCGTCGAAGACCAGAAATGCGGATCGGTTATACTTCCGGCACAATTGCTCCAAACATTGCATCACAACGGTAATACCTTCCAGGCGATTGCGACTGTAAGCCTCGCCGGCATGCGGAAGTTTATGCATCAGATTGTGTGCATCAACCAACCATTTGCGTCGCATAAGCTACTTTTTCCGATTGATAACAAATTGTATGAAACTTTCCAGGTCGTCTCTTTCCCTGCTTTCCGGAAGTTGGTGTAGTTTTTCAACTGCTATGCCGGCATATTGTTGCATTTTGGACCGGGCATAGTCAACACCTTTTTTCTCGCGTACAAAAGCAATAATTTCATCAATATCCGACCGGTTTTTCTTTTTATTCCGAAATTTCCGTTTGATGGCTTTTCGTTCAAAATACCCGGCCCGGTCCAGCGAAGCGATGAGCGGTAATGTTATTTTACGTTCAATGATATCGTTGCCTTTGGATTTTTCCGAGTTGGTTTGCTCATAATCAAAGAGATCATCCCGAATCTGAAATGCGATGCCCATATTAAGTCCCACTTCTCTCATCAGTTCCCGATGATGGTTGTTATCGGTAGCGCTTATTGTCCCGCATTCGGTACAAGCGGATATCAGGCTTGCTGTTTTCTCCGAAATGATCCGGTAATATTTTTCTTCGGTCATGTTCAGCAGCTTGGCCGCTTTTAACTGGCGCAGCTCACCTTCGCTCATTTTCTTAACAGCTGTAGAAAGTACGCGCAGCAGTTCAAACTCTTCATTTTCGAGAGCCACCAATAACCCTTTGGAGAGTAAATAATCTCCGAGCAGTACGCTGGCCTTGCTTTTCCACAATTTATTGATACTTAAAAACCCTCTTCTTCGGTCGGCATCATCCACTACATCGTCGTGAATAAGCGTGGCGGAATGAAGCAGCTCAATCATGGTGGCTGCGGTATAGCTGCGTTCGGTAACATCCCCAAACATCCTCGCGGAAAGAAATACCAAAATGGGGCGCATCTGCTTACCTTTAGTAACCAGCATGTAGGAGAGGATCTGGTTTAGCAGGAATACGTCGGTTCGAAGAGCTTTTTTGAAATACTTGTTGAAAGCTTTCAGATCACCGGAAACGGGTTGCTTTAGTTCGTTGATGGATCTGTACGTATTCTGTTTTGCGGCAGAAACAGATGTAGATTTTACCTCTTCGGTTTCTAACATGAATTTATCAATGACTGCTGAATGAGCGTAATTATTTAGACTGAAGTAAAAAATAGGGATAATCTTTGTTAATTAAAGTGCCCTGAAAACGAAAAGCTAACGTTACTCTGTTTATGCAAGTTGCACATGGGAGGCTACGTGCTTAGTTTAGCACAGCTTTTTATACGGATATATTTGCGGGCGTGCAACTAACCCATATCAGTATTATCAGGCACATTACTTAAAAAATATTAGGGAAAAGTCGTGAGTACAATTAAAAATATAGGCGTTTTCACAAGTGGCGGGGATTCTCCCGGAATGAATGCAGCCGTACGTGCGGTAGTTCGTACAGCGAAAAATTTTGATTTAAATGTCGTAGGTATCCGGCATGGGTATTACGGAATGATTAGTAATGACTTTGTTGAGTTGGATAACACTTCGGTCTCCAATATTATTCAGCAGGGCGGGACCATACTAAAATCGGCAAGGTCGAAAGATTTTGTAACCGAACAAGGTCGTGCTAAAGCAGCCGAAAATGTAAAAGCATACAATATTGACGCGCTCGTGGCTATTGGAGGTGACGGAACCTTCCAGGGAGCCACGGCTTTTAATAAAGAGCACGGAATTCCTATAGTTGGCATTCCGGGTACCATTGATAATGATCTATCCGGTACCGATGAAACCATCGGTTACGATACGGCCCTTAATACCGCTATGGATGCCATCGACAAAATCCGGGATACTGCCGATGCCCACGACCGGATGTTTTTGGTTGAGGTGATGGGACGTGAGGCCGGATTTATTGCACTTGAAACCGGAATCGCCGGTGGGGCTGAGTTAATCCTGCTGCCGGAAACACTCACACGAATGGATGAGATCAAATCTTCGTTGCGCGATGTATTCAGGGTACAGCGAAGAAGCAGTCTGATTGTGGTAGCTGAAGGCGATGAGACCGGGGGCGCCGTCAAACTTGCAGAAGAACTCAAGGGAGATTTCGGAAAATATGATATGCGTGTTTGTATTCTGGGGCACACTCAGCGTGGCGGAAAACCTACGGCAAGAGATCGGGTTCTTTCAAGCCGACTCGGAGCGGCAGCTGTGCAGTCCCTGATGGATGGGCACAGTAATGTGATGGTGGGGCTGGTAAACGGTGAGGTGAAGCTTTCCCCGCTGTACAATACGTGGTCGAAAAAGAAAACAATTAATTACGAATTACTTGAACTGGCAAAAATGTTGAGCTGATTTATGGTATCGATTAAAACAGATGCAGCGCAAAACTATGTAGACGCTTCAGATTTTCGGGAGGCGCAAAACAGATCAGAAAACTCTTTTAAACAATTGCAGGATGGCAGCGGCCCCGGTTCGGAATGGCGGGGCTGGCGGGATATCCTGGCATCGCCGAATGATGCATTGATTGAAGAGATCGATAAAACAGCCGCCCGGGTTCGTGCTGAGGCCGATGTCGTAATTGTCTGCGGAATCGGAGGGTCCTACCTCGGAGCACGAGCGGTTATTGATGCCCTGAGACCCCAATTTTCCAATAAAGAACCTGAGATAATATATGTGGGGCATCACATAAGTGGCAGATACCTGGAAAACCTCATCAATTATCTGAATACTCCGGGTCCCGACGGAAAACCCAAAAGTGTATACATGAATGTGATCTCCAAGTCGGGATCAACTCTTGAGCCGGCTATTGCATTCCGGGTATTGCGGCGTTGGATGCACAACATGTACGGCAATAAAGTCTCAGAACGGATTATATGTACAACCGGGCAGACCGGCGGTGCGCTGAATAAAGTAATAGAAGCCAACGGGTATGAAAAATTTGTGATACCGGATGATGTCGGAGGCCGGTTTTCGGTGCTTACGCCGGTTGGATTGCTACCGGTTGCCATAGCCGGAGTTGATATCCGAAGTTTGTTTTACGGCGCCGTTGAAGCCTATAATCAGCTTGAAAATAATCCCGG
>SLQI01000066.1 GCA_007131535.1 Balneolales bacterium
ATCGTACCATCCGGATGCCATCTTCCATGATGGCGCAGTCGTGGATGGGGTCGGATTTTACCAATGATGACCTGGTCCGGGAGACGTCTCTGGTCAACGATTTTGATCATACGCTGGTTGGTACAGAAATGATAGGCGATCGAGAGTGCTATATCATAGACATGATCCCCAAAGAAGGAGCAACAATTGTATTTGACCGTGTACGCGTCTGGGTCAGCAAAGACGACTATCTGCAGCTTCGGGTGGAGAATTATGATCAACGGGACCGGCTTGTCAATACGATCGTGATGAGTGATATTCGGGAGATCGGAGGACGAGTACTTCCAACCCGTCTGGAACTGATTCCCGAAGGCAACCCCGGCCACAAAACGGTTATGCAATACTTGAATGCGGATTTCACACCGGATCTTGACGAAGAATTTTTCTCTCACCACAATCTTCGCAGAGTACAATGAAGCTCTACATGACATTGGCATGGCGCAATTTGTGGCGCAATCGCCGGCGCACCCTGATCACCATTGCATCAATCAGTTTTGCCGTATTGTTTGCTCTGTTGATGCGCTCTATCAACGAAGGGGCCTACGATCAGATGATCACCAATGCGGTGCAGTTTCATACGGGCTTTATTCAGGTTCAGGATCCGTGGTATCACGATGAGCCTTCGCTTGATTATGTAATGCCGTATGATGAACAATTCGAACAGCAGGTTCTGGCAGCGGACGAGGCTATAAGTTATGTGGTACCAAGAATTGAAACATACGCTCTTTTAGCAGGCGATATTCAGGCCCGTGGGGCAATGATTTCGGGAATCAAACCGGACCGGGAGCATCAACTGAATGAATTGAAAGATCTGCTTTCCGAGGGCCGGTTCTTTGAGAACGGTGAGCCGGGAGTCGTTTTAGGACGGGGGCTGTCCCGCCGGCTCGATGCCGGTATCGGTGACACGATCGTGGTTTTGGGACAGGGCCGGTTTGGTGTAAGTGCCGCTGCCGAGTATGAGGTCATCGGTTTGATCGACCACCGAATGCGGGAGCTCGACAACAACGCCGCCTTTCTGTCTCTTGCGGAAGCGCAGTGGTTGTTTGATACCGACGGAGGGATTACCTCTTTACTTGTAATGCCCGAAGGAGCGAGATACGTAGACCGGGTGAAATCATCACTTCAAAGGGAATTGGACACGGAAACGTACGCCGTACTCGACTGGCAGGAATTGATGCCGGATCTGCTCAGTATGATGGAACTTGATCGAATCTCCGATGGCATTTTCTCCGGAGTGCTATACCTGATTATTGGTTTCGGCATGTTCGGCACCATTCTGGCAAAAACAATGGAGCGTAAATATGAATACGGCATGATGCTTTCACTGGGAATGCAGCGTACCCAGCTATCATTTGTTGCTATTCTCGAGGCGGTGTGGTTGAGTATCATCGGAGTTATTTCAGGCATCGTTATTTCTATGCCCGTCCTGCTGTACTTTTATTTTAACCCGATAACCCTGACCGGTGACATGGCCGATATGTATGAAGATATGGGCTTTGAACCGATACTTCCGGCATCTATGGATGTGTCAATTTTTGTAAGTCAGACGGTTATAGTCCTGGTATTGGCATTCCTGGTTTCCCTGTATCCGATCAGGACTATTTATCGGCTTAATCCTCAGGAGGTTCGGGCATGAAGCTGATGTTTTTTCATATAGCCTGGCGCAATATCTGGCGAAATCCCGGCCGTAGCGGAGTGTTGATGGGAGCTATTTTTATCGGGGTCACCACGGGCATCTTCTTGGTGGCTTTGGTAAATGGATGGGTTCAGCAGCGGTTTGATTCTCTCATTGGTGTTCAGACGTCACATATTCAGTTTCATAATACCGATTTCGTTGATGAGCGCGGGATAGCCGATACCATAGACGAGATTGAAGAACTAACTGATTTGTTGTCGGAAGATGATCGGGTGAAGGTCTTTTCATCTCGCATGATCTCCGATGCGATGATTGCCTCTGCCCGTGGTACATCCGGTATTGTAATGCAGGGAGTTGATCCGGAGAGCGAACGGCTTACAACGGGACTCAGCGACCAAATCACAGATGGTGCGTATATTGATGAGACGGATCTTCGCAATCCGGTATTTCTTGGGGGGCGGCTTGCTGAAAAGCTGGGGGTGGAAGTTGGTACCCGGATTGTCATAACTTTTCAAGACCCTGAAGGAGAGCTGATCTCAGCGGCATTTTCCGTTTCCGGTATCTACCGTACAGCCAACAGCCAATATGATGAACGGAATGTATTTGTTCGGAAACAGGATATGGCGGATCAACTCGGAGGCCGGGAACTGATTCACGAGGTAGCTGTTATTTTAAATGATATGGACCGGGTGGATGAAGCTGTCGGAGACTGGCAGCCGTTTCGGCCGGACATCGAAGTGCGGGGATGGCGTGATCTTTCCCCGGAATCTGCCATGCTGGAAGAGTATTCGGTGCAGATGATGGGAATTTTACTGGTGATTATATTGCTGGCGCTCTCATTCGGAATTTTAAATACCATGCTGATGGCTATCTATGAACGTCTACCGGAACTGGGAATGCTTCAGGCTATCGGCATGCAGCGCCATACGGTCTTCCGGATGGTCATGAGTGAAACGGTGGTGCTATCATTAGCAGGGGGTATCGCAGGGATGGGCGTGGGTGCGATCATCGTAAACTGGCTCTCCGGTCATGGTCTGAATCTGAGCCGTTATGCCGATGCCCTGGCAGATTTTGGTTACGATGCTATCGTCTATCCGGAATTGGAGTTAAGCTTTTATTTCAGCCTTACCCTTTTCGTAATAATAGCCGCGGTTATTTCCGGATTATGGCCCGCCATTAAGGCAACCCGCATCAAGCCGATTGAAGCGATGCGAAAGTAGGGTTAACTTGTGAAGTTTAAGACTAATGATGACAAACCTATAGCTGATCAGCAGGATGTAATAAGACCTGGTTATCCACAATGCTATTGTTACAAATGATTCTATGGGAAAAGCACTATTTTGCGGTTCTGCAAAGTCGCCCGAAGTTAACTATTGTCAGGCTGTATCTCCCTACTCATGGTAATTGGTTCATAAGCCGGCCTTTATTTAACCGTATGTCAATTATGAGATTAATCTAGTATTTCCATTAGACTTCCCGGATTTCAATAAAGCTGAGTTGGACATAAGTGACTCAGCATACTGAAATGGATTAACATGCAGACCGAATCAAAGGGCAATACTCATCAACAAGTTATCCACATTTTGTCCACCAGAGATAGTGGTAAGACTTCTCTGTTTATGGATATCTCAAATTTAAATTCATCCCGTCTACCAGATTCAGGATATGAGAAAGTCGGTGGTTGTGGCGAATAGCTATGTCACATAATTGCAACAGGATAGGCGAATACGGACAAGGCCGGTTATTTGCAGGTATACAGGGAATGCATTTGGGACTCCGTATTTCTACGCAGATCTTTCTACGTAAAAATACGGAGTTTTCCACATTGAGATCTAAAAAATCAGCCGGGTTTACTAGTTGTCTTTCACGTGCTCATCCATCCACTTGAACATCTCATACAGTGCATGATGAATGGATTCCCGAGCGCCATATCCGTGATCTTCAAATGGCAGCATTACCTTGCGGGCTTCTTTCCCTAACCCCTGCATAGCATGGAACATCCGTTCCGTCTGCATCGGGAATGTTCCGGGGTTGGGATCATCCGCCCCGTGAATCATCAGCATAGGCGCATCGATCCGGTGTACGTTCATAAAAGGTGACATTGCCGTATAGACATCCGTTGCCTCCCAGAGCGTACGCAATTCATTCTGGAAACCGAAAGGAGTCAGGGTACGATTAAATGCCGCACTGCGGGCGATACCCGCCTGAAAAAGATCCGTATGAGCAAGCAGATTTGCCGTCATAAATCCGCCGTAGCTGTGTCCGCCTACACCAATCCGGTCCGGATCGGCAATACCTTCTTCGACGATAGCATCAACAGCAGCTTCTGCGCTCATAACCAGTTGTTCCACATACGTATCGTTAGCATGCTCACCGCCAAGAATCGCGATAGAGGGGCCGTCAAAAATGGCGTATCCGCGCAGCAGAAAAAACAAGTGCGTCGGCCCGGAGAGCTGCATAAAACGATGGTCTTCTTCTGCAATTTGTCCGGCCGCATCGGCATCAACAAACTCCCTTGGATAGGCCCATAACATTACCGGAAGTCGTTCATCACCATCATACCCCGGCGGCAGATAGACCGTACCGGAAAGCTCAACACCGTCTTCCCGCTCGTACGTAAGGGCAATTCTTTCTACCTCTCTTAGTTCCGGAACCGGATCATCAAGGTGTGTTAATTGAGTACGCTCACCGGAATCGGCATTTTTCAGAACATAAGCGGGGGGATCCAGCCGGGTTTCCTTACGAAGCAGAAAACGATATCCATCCTCCGGATTTCCCATCACACGAAGCGGATACTCGTAGTAGCCATCCCGGCTTTCCCAGACGCGTTTGGTTTCTTTGGTTTCCAGGTGAATGCGGTCGATAAACGGACGTTCGCCTTCCGGACTCAAACCGTCGCCCCTCAGGTAGATCCAGTCTCCATCCTGTCGGCCTATAGGGCTGCCGGGATCATCAAAGTCATCTTCTACACTGCGGTCGAACAGCGTATAGGGCTCATGATCATTATCACCGGGATGAACCACCCAAGTACGGGTCCAACTTGCAGCCCGGTACGGATAGCGGTCAACCTCGGTCACCAGGGCTCGCCCGTCGTTCAGCCAGCGGGTATCCCAATATCGGTCTTCAAGACTAATGATCCGTTCGGCCTCGTCAAACGGATAGGACAGGCGGTAGAGGTGTTCACGGTAATGGTCATGGTTTTCGGCATCTTCGGTCCAGACCAGGGTAGCATCTTCACCGCGCTGCCAATGGGGATCACGCGGACCGCTTCTGACATCATACACGGCAATATCTTCAGCGAGCGGCAAACTTGCCACATGCTGTACTTTATCCCCGTTTCGATTCCATATCTCCATCTCACGCGGGAACCAGTCGTTACGCCGCCACCAATCCGGCACAATGAACGAATAAGGGCGAACGGTACGTGAAACAAACAGATAATCACGGTTCGGTGAAAGGCTGACGTTATCAAATATTTCCGGTTCACCCACCGGAGTGACGGATCCATCGTTCAGACTGAGTTCTTTGAGCTGGGAAGTGAAGTAATATTCGTAAAGTTTTTCGTCGTGTTCATCCTTCAACAGGTCACGGAATGTACGCACCGGAGTAGCCCGGTCATCGGCGTCTTGTGCTGAAGGACCGGCCGGCACCTCGGGGCGTTCAGGCGCATTACCGCGATTCGGGGGGATAAATTCACAAAGCGCATTTGTGGCATCTATAAATGTGCAGGGATTGCCGGTGGCAGCATTTAACGGTTTATTGCTGACTTTCTTTGCCGCAGAAGCACCGGTTTCAACTTTCCACAGCCGGATGCCGGTATCATCGGTAAGCGTGAAGGTGAGGTAATCCCCGCCGGGTGCAAAACGGATGTGATCAAGACGGGCGTTTTCCGGAAGATCGACTTTAACAGGATCGGACCCGTCGGTGGGGAGGAAAGTCAAAGCATTGACAGGAGCAGTCCGGGAAAGGGAAGGCCCGTTGGTTTGGGGATCAATTCGATAGCCGGCTAAATGTTTTCTGGGGCGGGCGATATCCTCAAGCTCCAGCATTGGTGGGCGGTGCATCAACAGCAGGTATTCACCACCCGGACTCATCTGCTGACCCGGCAAACCCGGCCATTCAAGAATATCCTTGATTTTTTGATCCGGGGATTGATAGGTGCCATCGCTGCCATTTACAGGTGAAATTCCATAAATCAACAGAAAAACCAACGAGAAACAAAACAGGGTAAAACGCATCTTAGAATCTATTTTCTAAATGAGAAAGTAATTTGAGTTAATTTCCAGAACGACCCATCGAAAATAATGAATTGATAATGATTATGTCGGGTCTAATTCCAGGATCATCTTTTCCCGGTTTGCATAATTCACCATTCCGTTTAATTTCCTGATATAATAGGAAATGAGTTTATGGTAGAATTTATACTTAATGATCAAACCGTCCGCACCCGAAAACCGGCCTCGATGACGCTGCTGGACTTTATCCGCTACGAGCAGCATCTGAGCGGTACCAAAATCGGATGCCGGGAAGGAGACTGCGGGGCCTGCACGGTATTGATCGGCAAACTGAACGACGAACGGATTCACTATGAAAGCATGACCTCCTGCATCACGCCGCTCGGAAACGCCGCCGGCAAGCATGTTGTGACGATCGAGGGATTGAATATGGTCGAACTTACCCCGGTACAGCAGGCCATGGTTGACAGCGGCGGTACTCAGTGCGGTTTTTGTACGGTCGGATTTGTAGTCTCCCTTAGCGGTTATTGCCTTACAGCCGAACATCCCACCAAAGAAGGAGCCATCAGTGCCATTGACGGGAATATCTGCCGGTGTACCGGATACAAATCGATAGAAAATGCAGCCGGAGATATTGCCGGGCAGCTAAGCAAAAAAAGCCAAAAAGAACAAACCGGTTGGCTCATTAAAAAGGGGTTTTTACCGGAGTACTTCAGCGGGATTCCAAAAAGGTTACAAAAACTCCGAAGCTACGAAATACCGGAAAATGGTCAGGTTATGATCGGGGGTGGAACCGACCTTTACGTGCAGAAACACGACGAACTGCTGGATACCGAAGAAGTCAGTCTCGTTTTTGATAAGCCGGATTGGAACTCTATTCATCGGGAAGGAAGTGAAATCGTGCTCGGCGCGGCAACTACAGCTACGGATTTGATGGAATCGGAAATCATGCAGCAAATATTCCCCGATTTGCACCGGCACCTGAAGCTGGTTTCATCCACACAGATTCGCAACATGGGAACCGTGGCCGGAAATTTTGTAAACGCATCACCCATCGGGGATCTGACCGCTTTTTTTATCGCACTCAACTCTACTATTGTACTTACAAGCCCAGGCGGGCATCAGCGCCAAATGCTGCTGAAGGACCTATACAAGGATTACAAAGAGCTGAATACCAAGCCCGGAGAGCACCTTACGCAAATTCGATTTCCCGTACCGGATGATCAAACCCGGTTCAATTTTGAGAAAGTTAGCAAGCGCACCTATCTGGATATCGCCTCGGTCAACACGGCAATTCAGATTCGGAGTGCGAAAGGTAAGATTGATGATGTTCACCTTTCTGCCGGCGGGGTGGGGCCGACTCCCAAATATCTGTCCCGTACCTGCGACTTTATGCGCGACCAGGCACTGACCCCGGAACTTTTACCGCAAGCGCATGAGATCATCCAGTCGGAAATTTCCCCGATCAGTGATGTCCGGGGTTCGGCGAGTTATAAGCGAACATTGCTCAGGCAGTTGTTTTACGCGCACTTTGCTGAGCTGTATCCCGAAATTTTTGAAGACGAAATTCCGGCATGAAAAACATCGACTCCAAAGGACACGTAACCGGAAAATCACTCTATCTGGATGATATCCCGGTCCGGCAGGGCACCTTGTACGCCCTTCCTGTGGATAGTCCGGCTGCTCACGGACGCATACGCGCCCTTGATCTCACCAAAGCTGAACAAAGTGCGGGTATAGTACGCATCTTCACGCATCGGGATATACCCGGGGAAAATCAGATTGGCGGGATCATACCTGATGAGCCGCTTCTGGCCGAAGATGAAGTCCACTTTCAGGGTCAGCCGGTCGCG
>SLQI01000120.1 GCA_007131535.1 Balneolales bacterium
AAAACAGCGGTTTGATGAGGAAGGTATCACTATTCCGTTTCCACAAAGAGATATTCACTTACATCAGTCGGAAAATGCAAATGCCTGATCTTACCGGTTATTGCGCTTGTGACACGGGGAATTGAAAATCAGAATTGTTTCGGTTTGATTTTCGAATCAGTTCCACGGGGTCCAGTTCCTTGTACGTCTTTTGAAGTGCCTCCGGCATGATATCAGCGATGCATTCGATATGATGGATGGTCATATACCCCCAGTTAAACACCTCTTTAGTTTCTGTGGAATCAATGTTTACAGAGGTGGGCAACTTTGAATAGGTTTCATCGGATACGGTGATTTTGCCAGGTTTCCCAAGATTTTCCAGTCGCGAAGCAATGTTAACGGTATTGCCCCAGACGTCGAATGCATATTTGCTTTGTCCCACAATACCCGCAATAACCAATCCCTGATGGAGCCCGGTTCTGATACGCCAGTTAATCAACCCGTTATGATTGAACTTGTTATAGGTATGCACCAGTTCATTGATTTTCCCGGCCGCCATCAACAACCTGAGTAAAGGATAATCGGTGGCCATATTAACTCCGGAAACAGCCATATAGGCATCTCCGATGGTTTTGATCCGCTCAACCTCAAATTTTCTTATGATTTCATCAAAAGCGAAGAATAGGGTGTTCAGAGCAGATAAAGATTCGGCCGGCCCCAGCTCCCGGGATACAGAGGTAAAACCAACAATATCGGTAAATAAAACGCAGGCTTTCGGGTGGGCTTCGGGCTGAGGTATTTCACCACTGGCAAGGCTTTCAATCATGTGCTCCGGGAAAACACTATGCAATAAGGAATCTTTAAGATGTAAATCCTCCGCGACCTGTTTCTTTTGGGCACGTATGCTCAAGTGATTCCCTATACGCGCTAAAAACTCAGCTTTGTAAAAGGGTTCACAAATGCAGTCTATAGCACCGGCTTCAAAGCATTTTGCCCTTAGTTCGGGGTTATCCTCCGGAAGTAAAAAAATAAGAGGAGCATCGGTAATCGAAGCAGGCAGAACTACATCGTCTACGGTCGCAGAAATCATATCAGTATTGACCAATAGCAAATCTGCCTGGTGTTGTTTATGCAGTAAAATCAGTTCCTCGATGCCACTGGCCGTTAAAAGGTTGTAGCGGGTGTCATCATGAATACAAGATAACAGGTGGTCAATGGAGTCGCTGCGGTTTTCTGCCAGGATCAGCGTAAATTTATGATTGTGTTTGTGTACACCCATATTCTGTCAGCATAAAATAGCTAATAACAAATGGTAGCCTGAATTGCTCAGAAGTTTATAGTATTAATAATCGTAAGGGAGTTTCACCTACGGCAGTTATAGTTCATTGGGTCAGAGCTGACCGGCCGGTCCATGAATTTCGGGTAAATAGAAAGTGTACTCTGTACTCCGTCACCACTTAATTTTTGCCGTCTGTTGTTTGCAACCTATTGTAAGATAAAATTAAAAACGAAAAAATCTATAATAACCAGAAGGTATGGTGAAAAATTTTCGAAATTTAACAGCATTAGTGACCGGCGCCTCCTCAGGAATAGGACTTGCCATCACACGTCGATTACTGAAGCAACAGACCAGGGTAATTGCGGTGGGACGGAGAAAAGAGAACCTGGAAGCAATAAGGGATGATCAAAACTCCCGATACCTGAAAACAGTTGCTGCCGATTTGAGTGATGAAGCAGGCATGCAAAAACTATTGGAGGTCATCGGAAGTAATCAAAGTGAGGAAAGTGTTGATATACTTGTCAATAATGCAGGTGCAGGATTTATTGGAGAGTTTGGAGCGGCGGAGTGGAGTACCTATTCCCGTATGATTCAACTAAATGTTGCTGCAGTTACCCGACTCACCCACTATGTTGTTGATCAAATGAAGGATCAGGGAAGGGGAGGAATACTTAATATTTCATCAATGGCCGGATGGACACCGGTGCCCGGTTTTGCCGTTTACGCGGCAACCAGAACTTATATAACCAGTTTCTCTATCGCTTTGCATCAAGAGCTTAAAAGCAGGGGAATTCATGTAACAGCTGTTCATCCCGGACCCACCCGTACCAATTTTTATGAGGCGGCGGGGGTAGATGAAGTGAGAGGAAGTAAGTACATGCTGGATCCGGATTTTGTAGCCGGGGCGGCTTTGGAAGGGTTAATTAAAAATAAGATGAGAGTATTACCGGGCTTGAGGAGTAAGTTGTTATTTGCCGCAAATTCCATTTCACCTTTTAAGATTAGTGTACCGGTATCCGGCAGGGCGATTTATAAACGCACCAAAAAATTAAAAAACGAAAGGTAGAATCCTGCTAAAGGGTGACGATTACAAAATGATTTATTATATTGTTAAGTTCAGTATTTGATGAAGTAACTTCATTCATACACGGTGGACTGGGTAAAGGTAACAGTTCTCCGAATACTGATTTAGCTTGAAAAGCATTTTTTGTACGGAAAAGCAGGGCGGTATAGCCGCTATTGCGAAATACAACACTGAAGTAAGGGAAAGAGCTTTGACTACTACAAGTAATAATTCGGGTGTCTATATATTTGAAGACGAGTTCGGCTATATTACCAGTGATGGCCGGTTGATTCAGAGGGATAACTCGTATTTCAAAGGCAGAGAGCTTGCCGTAGTTCCGGAAGGCAAGTCAGATGAGGTAGTATCTTATTATCAAAAAGCTTTTGATCAGCTCAATACCTATGTGGAAAAACAGCTTTCCCTGCTAAAGTCGGAAAGTGAATCCGAACAAAAAGAGGCCTTGGATCGATTAACCCGTGAGATCCGCGAAGCGGATGCTATGGGAAATTTTGACGAGTTGTTGAGCAAGGTTAATGTGCAGCTGGGTGGCGGGCAGACCGAAATCCAGGAAAACGGTCAGTCAACTGAAGGGGTAGACTCTGCAGATCAAAGTGAATCTGTTGATGAAGCTCCTGAGGATACGGAAGCAGAACAGCCGCAACAGCCTGAGGCTGAAACAGAGGATTCAGAAAAAGAAGAAACGGAAAATACTGCTATCCAATCTGAAGAAGTAGAATCCGGCGAATCGGAAGAAACGACTGACGAAGAGTATTCCGAAGAGGGCATTGGATATTATCGGAAAATTACCGAGGAAGCCGAAAAGCTGGCTGAGCAGACGGATATGCAGACCGTTCAGCATGAATTTGAAAATCTCAAATTTAAGTGGCAGGAAGGCGCGGAAATAGTTGAAGAGTTGCAGGAGGAATACGATGCCCTCAATAGCCGGTTCAAAGAAGCGGAAGCGTCATTCCGGCAGCGAAAAGAAGAGTATTACCAGCAGCAGCGCGAAAAGCGGGAAAAGAATCTGCAGCAACGGGAACAGCTGCTGGAGAAAATGCGTCAACTTGTTAAAGAAGAAAAGTGGAATGCTTTCAATGAAGTGAAGCAAATTCAGGCAAAGTGGGAGAAAATCAAAAACCTGCCGGCTGAAGAAGCCCAAAAACAACAGGAAGAATTTGACCGGCTTTTTTCCACATTTGAAGGCAACAAAGTTGACTACCTTGTAGAAAAGCGCCAGAAAGAAGAAGACAATTTAACCGGTAAACTGGTACTGCTCGATAAGCTGGAAGAAGTCGTTAAACAAGCCGGACCGGATACCGATTCCTGGAAGCAGCTGGATGAAGACATTGAACAGTTGAACCGGCACTGGAAGAAAATCGGTAAAGTACCCAAAGAACAGGCCGATCAAATTTGGAATCGTTATCGTACTCTGCTGGATGAGTATTACAACCGAAAATATCAGCATAACGAAGAGTACCGCAAGGAGTTAGATAAGAACGTAAAAGAGAGGGAAAGACTCTGCGAAGAAGCTGAAAAACTCAAGGATGAAGAAGATCTTGCGCTGGCCGCACGTAAGGTCAACCAGCTGCACAAACAGTGGAAGAAAACCGGGCCGGTTCCCCAGGAGAAAAACGAAGAGTTGTGGCAACGATTTAAAACGGCTTCTGATGAGTTTAATCAGTTTAAGCAGGAGCACCTGGATACGCTCAAAGAACAGGAGCAAAAGAATCTGGAGCAAAAATTAGAACTCTGCGAAAAAGCGGAGGAAGTTCGCGACAGTGAAGACTGGGATAACGGTGCCGACAAGATGAATGCTCTTATGGAGCAGTGGAAAGAGATAGGCCCGGCCCCGCGTCGTAAAGCCGGTAAGGTTTGGAAACGCTTCAAAAAAGCAATGGACGACTATTTTGAGCGTCGTCGTGAACACTTCCGGCAAATTCGCAAAGAACAAAAGGAAAACTACCGTAAGAAGCGGGAGATTGTAGAGCAGATCACACAGCTTGCTGAACGGGATGATATCCAGGAAGCCCTGGCTGAAGCCAAAAAGTTACAGGAACAATTCAAATCGATCGGTTTTGTACCTATAAAAAAGAAGGACAAAATCTGGAAAGATTACAAGGAAGCCTGCGATTTGATATATGGCAAAGCCCGTGAAGACGGCGCTATTGGTGGAAAAGGTGACGCCGGACAGGGCGAGCCATCATCGGAAGCCCACCGGGTTCAAAAAGAAATCAATAAACTCAGAAAAGAGTGCGATCGCTTAAATGATGAGATAGTTCGATTCAGCGATACCAAAACTTTTATCAAACCGAACAAAAAAGGAATTCAGTTGCGTGAAGAAATTCAGCAAAAGATTGAAGCAGCTGAAGCTAAACTGAAAGAAAAAAACGAACGGATAGAGCAACTGCGCCGTGAACTTGAAGATGTAGAAGATTAAAAATAAATTCGATGTCCTTGATGTGATCGTTTTAATGACGTATTGCCGCTGCTAAGAAAATGTGTTTAATTTGCTCCAATTTGCAGAGTAAATGCGTGTATATATTGATTAGGTATCGTGATAAATATGAGCCTCCACCATTTAATCAGAAAGTAATTGCCTATGAGTCCATATCGATCCAAAACCGTGTTTATGGTGGACGACGATCTGGCCATTTGTGAACTCATTGGTAACCTTGTTGAATCAAAGAATGCCCGTTTCGTTTCCTGGAATCGCATGGAGGGGGCTATTGAAGCAATCAAGGAAATTGAGCCGGATCTCATTTTGCTGGACCTTCATCTGCCGGATGGCAGTGGGCTTCACCTTTGTAAAGAGCTCAATGAACTTTCCGCATTCTCCGACGTTCCGGTGTATATGCTCACCACCCGGGAGTTTGCAATCGAACGAGAGATTGCTTTGAATTCCGGCGCAGATGCATTTTTGCAAAAACCGATCGAACGGGAAGCTTTCTTTCAGCTACTCGAAGAAGCCTTATGTGATACTGTAGATTTAAAGTTTTGGGGTGTTAGAGGATCGACACCATGTGCCAACCGGGAAAATATGGAATACGGCGGCAACACCAGTTGCATGCAGGTGCTGCTGCCGGTAAGTGACGACTTACTGATATTTGACAGCGGTTCCGGAATTCGTAACCTGGGTAATGAGTTGATAAAAATGAATAAACCGTTGCAAGGGCGGATTTTCATTACGCATGCCCATTGGGATCACATCCAGGGATTCCCCTTTTTTAAGCCCCTCTATATGCCTCGCAATCATTTTGCAGTCCACATGCCCCAGCAGTGGTCCGGCCGAACGGACGAGGTGCTATCCGGCCAAATGACATTTACCTACTTTCCGGTAACCACCGATATGCTTAAAGCACATATTGACTATGAAACTCAAAAACATGCCGCTCAACAGTATGAAGGTTATGAAATTGAAGTAATCGCGGCGAATCATCCGGTGGCAACGGCTATTTACAAAGTCAGGGTAAAAGACAGGACCATTATTTATGCTCCGGATAATGAAATTAAACAGGCTTGGCTTGAAGAACCTACCCCGTTTACAAACCAATTAATTGATTTCATAAGAGGGGCAGATGTAGTAATCCACGACGGCCAGTATAATCGAGCAATTTACCCGGATAGAGAAAACTGGGGGCATTCTGCCTGGGAAGACGCAGTTGAACTGTGCATCGAGGCAGGGGTGAAAAATTTATTCCTGACACACCACGATCCCGACTCAGATGACCAGTTTCTATCAAAGGTTGATAAAGAAATGGACACCTATCGCCGGGATTTTAATACTCTGCAGTTAGCAAAAGAAGGTGAGTTGTTTAAACTAAAAGTTGGTGTGTGTGAAGAGCCTGCTGCTGCAGGTTATTCGGAGCCGAAATAATACCGCAAACCTGCTCCGCTGTTGACACGGACATATGTGCCGGGTGAGAGATCAAGAAGCGGTACCGCTTCGACAAAGATTTCGATCGGGTGATCATCAAATTCATAATTAAGGCCGAGCGGAAATCGAACGCCGAGCCGATCGCTGGCTGTGCTTCCGGTTAATAGCCGTCCCCCGATTCCATAATAAAATGCAAGCGTTCCAACCTGTGCTTGTATGGCCTCATAATTGTATCGGGCATAATCAAAATGCAGATGGAAACGAGTTCTTGGGGAAAACTCCCAGGCAATTGCACCATGAAACGCATTTTGATCAGACAGCCACATCTTTCCGGACAGGCCGGTGGGGTGACCAACCATTACTCCCGCCCCTAAATTGCCGTATGCACGTTGTTGTGCCTGTGTGTCCTGAATCATTGAGAAAAACAATACAAAAGCAATTAAGGCTACTACCGATCGAAAATAATTCATATTCCATATTTAGTTTGAGTGAAAATTTTTAATCAGCTGGATAAGTGAATGTTTGTAAGTTAATGTGTTGTCAGTGTGTTTATTACACTCTCAGTTCAAAGAGTAACTATAAAATGGCAAACCGTGAAATGGGGATAAATCGTTTACGGGAAGTATAGTAACTGTCGCTAATCCGGCTGAAATTAATATGCAAGTTTTTCAGGTATCCTGAATAAAAGATCAGGTGGTTTTGTATACATGTAGAAATTTGGGCATTCGTTATATAGACCGATACCGATACAATATTTGCTTGAAGCAGTTAAGATAAATATTAAGGGTATAGGCGTTAGAGAGTAAAGCAGATAATTAACTAAAAACCGCTATGGAACGAAAAAGCGAAAATGTGCTTATAGTTTTTCTAAGAAATCCGGTTGAAGGCCAGGTTAAGTCACGGTTAGCCGCTTCGGTAGGGGAGCAAAAAGCGCTGTCGGTTTATCGCCGGCTAATCGAACATACAAGGCAGGTGGCTTTAGAATGCAGTTCCGATGTACATGTATTTTACAGTGATTTTGTGGATCACGATGATCAATGGCTGCAATCTGATTTCAGGAAACATCAACAACAGGGGGAAGATCCGGGCAGCAGGATGATAAATGCACTTAATCTGGCCGATGAAATGGGGTATAGTAAAAAAGTAATTATTGGAAGTGATTGCCCGGAAATCACCTCAGATATCATCAATGATGCCTTCAAAAAGCTGGACGAATATGATGTGGTAATTGGTCCTGCAATGGGTGGTGGTTACTACCTGGTGGGATTAGAAGAAATTTATTCAGAATTATTTAAAGAAATTGACTGGGAGTCGGAAAATGTGTTTGATCAGACAATCCGGGTTTTACAAAACAATGGGGTGATCTGGTATGAAACTCCAATCTTATCTAAAATAGAAG